>CAZFSH010000110.1:0-8957 GCA_964521935.1 uncultured Propionivibrio sp. | reverse complement strand
GGCGGCCGACCAGCGCCATGCCGAAGCTCGGGTGGTCGATATAGGCGTCGCCGGTGACGAGGATGATGTCACACTCTTTCCAGCCGAGCGCCTCCATTTCGGCGCGTGAGGTGGGCAGAAATTTGGCGGTGCCAAAGCGTTTCGCCCAGTAGGGCTTGTAGCTGCTAATGCTGGGAGGGGGCATACTGGTGATCAGGCTTATGGATGGATTGTGGTCAAGGCGCGCTACGCGGCAGGTGGATGTCGAAACGTGTGCCTTTGCCCGGTTCGGATTCGACGTGCAGCGATCCCCCTAGGGTCTTGCGCACGATGCCCTCGACGATGGTCATACCCAAGCCAGTGCCGCCACGGCCGATTTTGGTACTGAAGAAAGGTTGAAATAATTGGGTCAGGGTCTCGTGTGACATGCCAACCCCGTTGTCAACGAATTTGAGATGAATTGAATCACCCCGGTCTTCGGCATCAATACGTAACTCGCCTACCTCCATGCCCTCGAACGCATGCAGATAGGCATTGTTAATCAGATTGATCAGCACCTGGCCGAGCGGGCCGGGATAGCTGTCGAGCTCTAATCCGGAAGGCACGTTGACCATGATGTGATGGGGCTTGCGTTTTAGTTGCGGCTGCAGCATCGACAGGACGTCATTGATCATGCCTGCCAGATCGAACTTGCGCCGCTGTTCGCTGGTCTGGTCTGCGGCGACCTGTTTGAAATTCTGCAGCAGATGGCTGGCGCGCTCAAGATTGCGCCGGATGATGCCAGTGCCGGCACCCAGAGAATCGAGGAATACGGTCAGATCGGAGCGGCGCAACTGGCCCGCCTCGACATTGCGCAAAAAGGTTTTTGTCTGGTCCTCAAGCGTTGTTGCTGCCATGACGCTGTTACCCAGCGGTGTGTTCATTTCATGGGTGACGCTGGCCACCATGGCGCCCAGTGCCGCTTTGGCTTCACTCTGGAGCAACTCCTCCTGTGCCCGGTGCAGCACATCCATGGCGTCGGCAAGTTCCCCCGTACGGGCTTCGACACGTTGCTCCAGTTGCTCGTTGAGATCGCGCAACTCCGCTTCCAACATGACCTTTTCAGTAACATCGATGACCTGCGCGATTACTGCGACAACCCGATCGTCTTCCTTCAGCGGAATGAGCGTGACGTCGAGATGGCGATCTTCACCCGTGGTTGCGTCGGGCAGGATGCGCCGATGATGCACCTGCTGGCCCGAGAGCGCTTTGAAGTGATATTGACGCGTGCTTTCAAGCGCTGTCGTGGGCAGAACGTCAAGCGTCAAGCGGCCGCAAAGATCCTTGGGCTGAAGGCCGAAGAGTCCTGCATAGACGCGATTACAGAAGATGACCTTGCCATCCGGTTCGTACTTGGCGATGCCGCCAGGAACCGCATCAAGAATGGTTTGGAGCTCCTGTTGCTGTAATGCCATGGCCATGTTCTGTTCGGCCAGCGCAATCGATAGCTCGCTGGCCTGCTCAATGCTCTGGTTGTGACTGCGTAGCGCCAGATAGGAGAGCAGGCTACTGATCGCCAGCCCGGTCATCACGATGGTCAATGAGATGGGGATGGGGGCGCGTACAGTCGGTTGATAGACGCCATACCATTCGCCCAGGCCGACACCGAGAAAGAGCAGCATGCTGGCCACCGTGATCGCGATCATCCAGCGACGGCCTAGCGTCCAGGCGGTGGCCGCAATCAGAAATGGGTACAGCACCGTGAGGTCTGTGTGCAGTCCGGCAAAGCTCAGCGTGGTGTGGGCCAGCCCCAACCAAACGAAGATAAACAGGGAAATGAGTGCCGCACGCGGTCCTTTGCTGTGCAGAAGCCGGTCGGTCGCCAGAGTGCCAACCAGTATCAATGCCGGGGAAAACAGGCGTGCCGCCGTGTTATTGCCAACGACGAGCACGCCGATGTCGATAATGGCGGTCGTGGCGATAATCTGGATCAGCGAGCGCACCAGCTTGACGTAGTTGCCCCGGCTGATATTCAGCCCCTGATCGTTGCTACTGGCAGTGCTCTTCAGCATGGACCTGTCCTCAGGCGAGAGTAGGGAGTAGTGTGGTGCCGGCGCACATTAAAAAATGTGGGGAGCGCACCTCAGGCAGTGAGCAACCGGCTGCGCGAGGGCAGGTGCTGGGCCAGGAAGTCCATCTGGTCATGGAGAATGTTGCGATTCGACAGGATCAGGTACTCTGCCTTATTGGGGACATAGGGCGCGTAGAGCAACTGCATGTTCGCCTGCTCGGGCGTGCGGCCACTTTTGCGCTGGTTACAGGCGCGACAGGCGGTGACCACATTCATCCATAAGTCGCGGCCACCTTGGGACACAGGAATCACGTGATCGCGGGTCAGGCGTTGCGGGCTGCCTTCTCGGGCGCAATACGCACAGATATGGCGGTCGCGACTAAACAGCTCGCGGTTGGATAGCGGCGGTGTGGCGAGCAAGGCTTGCCCAGTCAGTGCTCGGCCGCGAATGGCGATGATGCTGCTGGTCGTTATGCTTGATCGCTCGCCAGTCAGGCGATTGTGGCCACCATAAAAGCAAAAGTGGGTATCGCCCGCCTCCCAGGCCACCTGATTGCGCGCGACATAGACGCAGGCATGCTGCCAGTTCACCCAGCGATGCGGGGTGCCATATTGGTCCAGCGTCAGAATAAGCGGGTGGCGTGGGGTCATGGTGGCGTCAATGTAGCAGAGTGGCTTGCTACGTGTTTATCCACTGGCCGGAACGTGGTCGGCCAACACAAAGCCAGGGGGTAGCTCCAGACTTTCGGTACGTACGGCGAACTGACGAGTGGCCAGGTCGGCAAAAAAATACTTCAGGCTGCGTTTGATGGTACGAAAGGCGAGGTTTTCCCAGGGGATCTCGCTTTCGCGAAACAGGCGCACTTCCAGTGATTCGATGCCCGGCGCGAAATCAGTGTCGAGCAGGCGGGCGCGGTAGATCACATGCACCTGATGGATGTAGGGCACGCTGATCATGGTGTAGAGGCCATCGAGGGCAATACGGGCGCAGGCTTCTTCGGCGGTTTCGCGCAGGGCGGCATCTTCGACTGACTCACCGTTCTCCATGAACCCGGCGGGCAAGGTCCATTTGCCGTGCTGCGGCTCGATCGCGCGGCGACAGAGCAGCACCTGCGTTTCGCCGGCAAGCTCCCAGACCGGCAGGGCGCCCACCACAAGCCGGGGATTGCGGTAATGGATAACCCCGCAGGCATCGCAAACGCCACGCGGCAAGCTGTCGCCGGGCGGCACGCGCTGGGCCAGGGGCGCACCACAGGCGCTGCAATAGTTCAGGGCAGGATCCATGAGCCCATTGTAGCGATCCTTTGCCTTGCTGCCGGACCGTGCTTTATCCAATTGAATATATAGCGCTTGTCAGTGTTTTGTTGACAAGGAATTGATGTCCTTGATGACAGCGGGTAGGGTGTTTTGTTGATTTTCTCCTTGTCATGGGCGTGTGAAGATGCAGGTGCTGTAAAGAGGTCCGTCTGAAAACTGTCGGAGGGCCATGGGTAAGCGTTAGATTTTGTAAGCGTCAGTTTTGCAATAGTTTGAATGATTTGGCGGCGGGCAGTTTGGTAAGGGTTTGGCAATAGCTTGGCAATCGTTCAGCGAATAACCACAAGGAGCAGACAATGAGTGCGATGAGTGCAAACGCCACGTACAACGATATCAAGGAAGTCAATCTGGCCTATTTGATCCTGGCGCAGAACATGGTTCGCTCCGATCGCGAAGGCGCTATTTTTCGTTTGGGCGTCAGCAGCGAGATCGCTGATGTGCTGGAGCGTCTGACGCCCGGTCAGGTGCTGAAGATGGCCTCGTCCGACATGCTGTTGTGCAGCTTTCGTTTTGATGACACGCTGCTGCTTGATCTGTTGGCCAATCACGAGCGTGAGCGCGGTGTCGGCCACCTGCACGCGACCATTCTCGCGGCCGGTCGGCCCGTCGAGACCATGGCTTGATGCTCTGCATCATTTTTAGCGGAGAACTTTCCCATGCGTAATAAATCAGTCGTTTCCGAGGCGCGTGACATTCGTCTGGCTATCGAACTCATCGAGTTGGGTGCGCGTCTGCAGATGCTGGAGGCGGAGACTAATTTGTCCCGTGAGCGTTTGCTCAAGTTGTATAAAGAGGTCAAAGGTGAGTCGCCACCCAAGGGAATGCTGCCTTTCTCGACCGACTGGTTCATGACCTGGCAGCCGAACATTCATGCTTCGCTGTTCATGGCTTATTACCGTTTTTTGTCAAAAAATACCAAGCTCAAAGGCTTGGAGCTCATCATCAAGTCTTACCGCTTGTATCTGGAACAGATCAAGCGTGGGCACATGGATACGGTGTTGTCTCTGACGCGTGCCTGGACCATGGTGCGTTTCTTTGATGCCAACATGCTGCAAACTGCCTGCTGCAAGGAGTGCGGCGGCGAGTTTATTGCCCATGCGTTTGATCCCACGCGCGGTTATGTCTGTGGCCTGTGCCATATGCCGGCGCGTGCCGGAAAGACGCGTAAGGCTGCCGCTGCGGCCGCCGCCAGCGCCATTGAATCGGCCGAGGTCGCTGAACTGGCCTGAGGTAGTGTGCTTCTGGGGCCTGGTTGCGACACGACTGGCTGCAGTGTCAAGAAATCGCCGCAACCTCAAGGGCGCGGAATGTGTGAGAAGTGCCGGCACGGCACCTAAACGCATTCCGCGCCCTTGTTTTTGGGCGCTGCTAGCCTGAATTTGGGGTGCCATGTTGGCTTGCTGCGCTTGAACGCGTAGGCGTATGTGCAAATTATCGCTATGATTAGCACTACCTGTTACTCCGTATATGGCGGAGGACTTTCGTCCTGAACGGCTTCTGAGGTCGCCAATGCTTCTAATCGTAGGCTATGTAATTATTCTCGCGTCGTCGATTGGTACCTATGCGGTACACGGCAGCCTCGCGGCGCTATGGGTGCCGCTGGAGTACATCGCGATTCTTGGCTTGTCGTTTGGCTATTTTGTCGCCTCCAACTCGCCGGGGCCGCTCAAAGCAACGCTTGCCGCCTTGCCGACGGTGCTTAAAGGTTCGCATCTGAACAAGGCCTTGTACATGGATTTGCTGGCCATGCTCTATGAAATCTTGTCCAAGGTGCGCAAAGAAGGTTTGATGTCGATCGAGAGCGATATCGAGAATCCGGAAGGTAGCGCGATCTTTTCCAAATACCCGAAAATCGTTCATGACCACCACGTTATGGAATTCATCTGCGACTACTTGCGCATGATGGTGGGCGGCAACCTCAATGCGTTTGAGATTGAGAACCTCATGGATATCGAAATCGAAACCCATCACAATGAGGCACACGCCCCGGCACACATGATTCAGGCGATTGCGGGTGCTGTTCCCGCCATGGGTATCGTCGTGGCGGTGATGGGCGTGGTTAACGTGATGGGTTCGGTGGGTGAGCCGCCGGCGGTGCTGGGTAAGATGATCGGTGGTGCGTTGGTGGGTACCTTCTTGGGTATCTTGGTGTCGTACGGTTTTGTTGAGCCTATCGCTAACCAGTTGAATTTCAAGTGCGAAGAAGGCAGCAAGATTTATCAAACGATCAAGGCGGTCTTGCTGGCCAGCATGAATGGCTATGCACCACAAGTCGCCGTTGAGTTTGGCCGTAAAACGCTGTACTCACACGATCGCCCAACCTTCATGGAGCTTGAAGAAGACCTCAAGGGCCGCAAAGGAAAATAGCAGTAAATTAGGCGGGGGTTCGTGATCATGCGCCGTACCACAGCGACTGACTTTCACCTCGCGGCAGAACCCCCTGTAACCCTCTGTTTTAGCCGCCATCAACGAGTAATGAGCGACGATAAATGAGCGACGATACCCAGCAGCCAATAGTCGTCAAAAAAATAAAAAAAGGCGGTGGCGGCGCGCACGGCGGTGCGTGGAAAATCGCCTACGCCGACTTTGTCACGGCCATGATGGCCTTCTTCCTTCTGATGTGGTTGCTCGGTTCCACCACGCAGGGTGACTTGAAGGGTATTGCCGACTATTTCAATAACCCGCTGAAAGTCTCCATGTCCGGTGGCTCGGGTGCGGGCGATGCGACATCCATCATTCAGGGCGGGGGCGCTGACCTGACGTCGTCGGTTGGGCAGAAACGCCGGGCTGAGAATGAGACGAATAAAAAGCCAACCTTGAAGCAAATGAAGGAGTCTTTTGAACGCGCCGAGGCGGCCATGCTGGCAGGGCTCAAGGCCGATCTTGAAGCCATCATTGAAGCCAGCCCGAGTTTGCGCCAGTTCAAAAATCAGTTATTGCTTGACCTGACCACCGAGGGCTTGCGCATTCAGATTGTCGATGAAAAAAATCGACCGATGTTCGATTCGGCCAGTTCCGAGCTCAAGCCGTATACCAAGGAAATTCTGCGCAACATCGGCGCCATTTTGAACAAGGTGGATAACCGCATCAGCCTTTCTGGCCACACCGACGCACAAGCGTATGCCGGTGGTGCCTTGGGCTTTGGTAACTGGGAGTTATCGACCAATCGCGCCAATGCCTCGCGCCGTGAAATGGTTGCTGGTGGGCTCGAGGATCAGAAGGTCATGCGTGTCGTCGGGCTGGCGTCGACGGTGTTGTATGTGTCGGATGAACCCTACAACCCGATCAATCGGCGCATCAGTATTGTGGTGTTGAATAAACGTACGGAAGAAGCGATTCTGGCGGATGGCCATAGCACCGAAGCCGAGTCGAGTGCTGACGTGACGCCGGACATGCTGAAAGAGTCTGGAGCGCACGCGCCTACCGCTGCTCCTGCTGCGGCGCCAGCACGTTGATTGCGCGCCAAGCGCACGCAAAGCTGGGCTATATTGCATCCACTACACAAAAACACGTAACTAAACGCGAGGAGCGATGAATTCACTAGCACGTTTGTCATTTTGGCTCGGAGGAGTCTGGCTGCTCGTCGTGGGTGGGGCCGCGACACTGTTTGCTCCCGATCAATTTGGCCTGGCGGGCTGGTTGGCGCTCGGTGCCGGCGCATTGGGCTGGCGCCTGATTCACGTCACGCAGGCGAAGGCTGAGCTAGCCAAAGAGCTGACTGCCGATGATGGCGGTGCGCAAGAAAAAAGCGCACTGCTGGATCAGTTTCATACCTTGCTGGCGGAATGCAACAAGCAGTTCAGCGGCCAGTTTGTCGCGGCGCGCAGTGAATTGGCGCGCGTGCAGTCGCTGTTGCGTGAAGCAATCAGCACCTTGACTGACAGCTTTCATGGCATGCACGAACAAACCTCCAAACAGCTTGAGTTGACGCTGGCGGTGACGACAGGCGGCAACGAAAATCCGCAACAGTTCGACGAATTCGTGGCCAATACGTCTGACGTGATGCAGAAGGTGGTGGATAGTGTTGTCACCAACAGTAAGCTGGGTATGGAGTTGGTCGAGCTGACTGATAGCATTGCCAAGAGTACGAAGAACGTGCAGGGCATCCTTTCGGAGATCGGCGCCATTGCCAAGCAGACAAATCTCCTGGCCCTGAACGCCGCCATTGAAGCGGCGCGGGCCGGTGAAGCCGGGCGTGGTTTTGCGGTCGTCGCCGATGAAGTGCGCGATTTGTCGGCGCGTACCACCCAATTCAGTCAGGAAATCAGCTCGCTCATGTTAGGCATGCAGGGCGCTGTGCGCCAGACTGAGGTCGCCATTCAAGCCATGGCCGGTCAGGATATGACTTTCGCGCTGAACTCAAAGTCGCATGTGGAAGAAATCATCCGCACCATGGAGGCGCAGAATCGCGGGCGGCTCGAGGCCATTGGTAAGCTCGCCTCCAGTGCGCACGGTGTGGAAGGGCAGGTCAATCGGGCCATTACGGCTTTGCAATTTCAGGACATGGTCTCCCAGTTGGTTGACCACGTAAATAAGCGAATTGATGCGCTGGAAGGTGTTACCAATCACCTCGGCGTACTTTCGCGTACCCTGCACGATGATGCGGCAGCATCCAATACCCGGGCTGCCTTGTCGCAGTTGCAAGAAGAAACGCAACGGGTGGCCGGCAGTCTGGCAACACTGCAGGTTGCCACGCAACACAATCCGGTGCATCAGAAGCAGATGAATGACGGTGATGTCGAGTTGTTTTAGTATCCGATTTTTGTAATTAACCAGACAAGCGCAACACTCAAACAGGGGGAATTCATGTCGAAGTCAATTCTTGCGGTAGATGATTCAGCATCCATCCGTCAGATGGTGTCCTTTACCTTGAAAAGTTCAGGATACGAAGTTACCGAAGCAGTTGATGGCATGGACGGCCTCGACAAAGCAAAAGGCAAAACCTTCAATCTGATTCTGACTGACCAGAACATGCCGCGCATGGATGGCATCACGATGATCAAGTCATTGCGTGCCATGGCCCAATATCAGAGCACGCCGATTCTGATGCTGACCACCGAGTCCTCGGATGCCATGAAGGCGCAGGGCAAAGCGGCTGGCGCGACGGGGTGGCTGGTCAAGCCCTTTGATCCGCAAAAGTTGATCGAAGTCGTCAAAAAGGTGATTGGCTGAGCTGGCTCAAGCCTGCTAGCCATCGCCCCTTTGACTGATTTCACCGATCACTCGACGACAAGATTTTTTGCCACGTATGACCACCTCACTGCCGTAACGCGTGTGCTGGTCTCAAAATTATTACTGCTGACGGAGGCGCCATGTCCATAGACATGAGTCAGTTCTATCAGGTGTTTTTTGAGGAAGCTCAGGAGCACTTGGCGAACATGGAGTCGCTTTTGCTCGAACTGGATATTGATGATCCGGACTCCGAGCAATTGAATGCTATTTTTCGCGCTGCCCATTCGATCAAGGGTTCCAGCGGCACATTCGGGTTTACCGATCTGCAGGATGTGACCCACATTCTGGAAAATCTGCTTGACCGGATTCGTAAGGGTGAATTGGCCTTGCGCAGCGAAATGATCGATGCCTTTCTCGATGCCGGCGATGTGCTGAAAAC
>CAZFSH010000109.1:0-8992 GCA_964521935.1 uncultured Propionivibrio sp. | reverse complement strand
GAAGCTGAGCGGCAACTGGAGTTCGCTGACGCCGAGGCGGCGCGCCTGGGTGCAGAAGGCCAAATGGATGTGCAGGCTTTGCGGCTGAGCATTGATCGGGCGAGTAATCGACTGAGCCGGGCGTTGTTGTTTCATCATATTTTGTCGGGCCAGGTTACTGCGGGTATTAGCCCTGTGCCTGTCCAGTTTTTGCTTGAAGACATTGCGCTGGAAACTCGTGTGTCGATTGGCAAAAGTACTATTTTGCTGAGTACCGAAGATCTCACTGGCGAAGTCTGGCCGCTTGACCGTGAATTGATCCTGGAAGTGTTTTACAACGCGGCATTGGCTTCGGTAAGACACGCACGGAGTCAGGTACGACTGAGTGCTCGTATTGAAGATGGGATGCTCGCCCTGACCATGGAAGATGATGGTCCCGGGTTTCCGTCCTTGGACGAAGAAAGCTTTCACGAACGCGGCTACGGGCTTTATGTCGCGCAGCACATCGCGGCCCTGCATCGCCGGCATGGACTTAGCGGGCGCGTTATTTGTCGCAACGGTAATGCTGACGAAGCATCTCTGGGCGACACATCTCTCGGCGGCGCGATTTTCACGGTCTTGCTGCCCTGACCGATCATGAGCGGTCAAGTTTACGACTTCAAAGCCTACCGATTTCTGGTGATCGATGACCTCGCTTTGGTGCGCCAGAGTTTGCGAGCGATTATCCAGACGATGGGGGGCTTTACCGTCGAGGTTGCGCAGGGCTATAGCGACGCCATCAACAAAATTCGCAATGTCACGCCCGATGTCATTTTGTGCGATTACATTTTGGGTGGCGGCCGCAGCGGTCAGCATTTACTCGAAGAGGTGCGGCGACACCGCTTGATTCCCGAAGAGTCAATTTTTCTCATGGTGACTGGTGAGCAGTCTTATGAGCAGGTAGTCGCGTGTGTTGAGCTGATTCCTGATGACTACATTCTCAAACCGTTTTCGCCCGAACTGCTTAGCTTGCGACTTGATCGCTTGATGGTAAAAAAGCAGGTAATGCGGCCCTATTACGTGGCGAAACGGGAAAAGCGCTTTTCCGATGCGCAGAAGTTTTTAGATGTCAGTCGCGAAAAGCCCGGATGCCGACCGTACAAAGTGGACTTTTTGCGCTGTGCTGCAGAGTTGTTGTTAGAGCAGCAGCTTGGATCAAAGGCCGAGCAGGCCTACAAGGACATTCTCGAGATTTACAAATTTCCCTGGGCGAATGTGGGGATAGTGAAGTCCTTGATGCAGCAAAAGCGCTTCAAGGAAGCCAAAGACATGATTGACTCCGTCGTCAGTACGTCCCCCATGTTTTTTGAAGCCTTCGATATCAAGGCGGAAATTTGTTCCGAGATGGGTAACCACGACGAAGCGCAACGCACGCTGGAAGAGGTCGATGCCAAGAACTCGCGTAATTACTCGCGCAAACGGCGCTTGGCCGCAGTAGCCATAGCCAATGGCGACGGTGAAACTGCACGCAAGGCGATGGACGAAGTAATTGCCAACGATGTGCTCGCGGATGCGAGCAATACCCTGAGCGATATCCTGGCGCTGGCCTGTGCCCACTACGAGGCTAATGACGAAACCGGTGCTGAGTTGGCGCTGCGCAAAATTCCCTCCGATGCGCCCATGGAGCTCGATGAACGCTTGTGCTATGTCGCCTTGACCGCAGCCATTACTCCGGCGCGCGGAAAATCTGCCTTTCTGGGCTTGCGCGAGACGTGGCTGCATACGCCGATGAAGGCTGAGCGTTTGGTGGATGCGTTGCGCGGCGCACTGGCTATTGAAGAGAACGCCCTGGCCGACCAGATTGCCCGTCGTCTGATGGACGAAGAAGGCGTGCGTCGGGTGTTTCAGACGGCCTTGGCGGTGTACGGTCGCTATGACCGACAGAAAGACTTCCGCGACATCCAGAAGGAAGCCGCGCTCGCGCGTATCAGTCAGGAGCCAGACGAGGGCATCGCGGCGGCGTAATTAGCGCTCAGGCTGTCGTGGGCGAATCAGTGAGGTGTTGAGCCAGGTAATCGGCCAAGTAATCGGTCAGCCGTTGACGCTCAGCCGGAGTCATGTGCAGGCCACATTTGGTACGGCGCCAGAGAATGTCTTCAGCGGTGCGTGCCCATTCCTGGTCGATAAACCACTGCACTTCGCGGGCATAGAGGCCGCCGCCAAAGTGTTCGCCCAGCTCGCTCATCGTATGGGTGTCGCGCAGGAGCGCATGTACTTTGCTGCCATGCCGGCGTGCTAGTGCCACACGAAGCGCCGGATCGAGCCAGGGGTAGTCATTGGGCAATGCCACATCACGAAAATGAATGAAGTCACCATCAGGAATGTCGCCGCCGGGTAGGGGCGCTTGGTGTGTCCAGCGCTTGCCGGCCCCCCCCAGCAGCGGTCTGAGTTGCAGCATTACCTGTTCAGCCAGATGCCGGTAGGTCGTGAGCTTGCCACCAAATACCGATAACACGGGGGCCAAGGGGCGCTGGCGTGTGCCGGCATCGAGGCGCAGTGTGTAATCGCGGGTAATCGATGACGGGTCGCCGCTGCCGTCGTCATAGAGCGGACGCACGCCGGCAAAGCGCCAGATTGCGTCATCGGGGCTGGGCGTTTTGGCCAGGTAACGTCCGGCGGCGCGGCAGAGGTAGGCGGCCTCGGCATCGCTCGTCTGGGCTTTGCCTGGATCGCCGCTTTCCACCACATCGGTGGTGCCCAGCAGGGTGAAATCATTTTCGTAGGGGATCATGAACACGACACGCCGGTCATCGTTTTGCAGAATGAAGGCATGTTCACCGTCATAGAGCTTGGGCATGACCAAATGGCTGCCGCGCACCAGCCGCACCGAGTCTTTCGAGGGTACGCCCAATTGTTCATTGAGCACGCTTTTCACCCAGGGGCCGGCGACATTGGCGATGGCTCGGGCGCGGAGTTGTTCGCCGGTGCTCAGTTGTACGGTCCAGATGTCGTGGCTGCGCGTTGCCGAACTGACGGCTGTTTGGGTCAATATCCGAGCACCGCGTTGCCGGGCGTCTTGGGCATTGGCGATGACCAGGCGGGCATCATCGGTGCGGCAGTCGGAATAAATAAAGCCGTGGTGCAGCGTGTTGCGCAGGCCGTGGTTGTAGGGGGCTTGGTCCAACCGCACGGCGCCCGAGCCGGGCAGCAGGTCGGCATGACCATGTAGCCGTCCAAGGTTGTCGTAGAGGAAAAGGCCGGTTCGTATCATCCAGCGCGGTCGAAGTTCTGGCACGTGCGGCATGACAAAACGCGCTGGCCAGACTAGGTGTGGCGCGATGCCCATGAGAATTTCACGTTCCGCCAAGGCTTCGGCGACGAGCTTGAACTCGAACTGTTCGAGATAACGCAGACCGCCATGAATCAACTTCGAGGAATAGGAGGAGGTGGCGCCGGCCAAGTCGCCACGCTCAACCAGGGTTACGGATAGCCCGCGGCCGACTGCATCGCGGGCAATGCCCACACCATTGATACCCCCGCCAATGACCAGCAGGTCGACCGGTTTTTCATCAGAATGCGTTGTCGTCATGATCATTTGCGCCGTGCCACAGCGACTGACTTTACACTACGCGCATGATCGTACTAAATCTCAATTGCCATAACGGCCATACTTTTGAAGGCTGGTTTGCCTCGCGTGAGGCGTTTGAGGGGCAGCGCGTACGCGGGCTGGTGCAGTGCACGCACTGTCTGTCGGAGCAAGTCACGGCCTTGCCGTCTGGTCCACGGGTATTACGCCATAGTGGTCACAGTCATCATGAAGGTGCTGGGCAGGCACTGTCAGCACAGTTCGCACACTCAGCACTTGGGCCAGCTGCCAGTGCAAACTTGCCCGCGGCTTCGGCCGTGCAGATGCCGGCTGCCGGCGCGACAGTGGAAATGGCGCAACGCTTGTACCAAGCTTTGTCGGCCATGGCCCGTCACGCTGAGAATGTGGGCGATCGATTCCCCGAAGAGGCCCGCCGAATTCACTACGACGAGGCTCCGGCACGCACCATTCGCGGCATCGCCAGCGCCGATGAAACGCAGGAGTTGCTCGAAGAGGGCATTCTGGTATTGCCTGCCCCGGCGCCAGCGGACGGCGAATTGCATTAGCGGACGGGTTCGCCGCACTGGCTGTCTGACCTGTTAAGCCCTCTTCGCCTTCTCGGCGGCAAGCGCTAAATGCGTATCACCAGTGGCAGAAAACTCCCGTCATCGACGCCGATTTCGCTGGTGATCAACTGCTGTAATTGCCTATTGGCGGCCATGATGCGGTCGCGGTACTGTGGATCGATAGCGAGGTTTTTCGTTTCATTCGGGTCCTTGCGCAGGTCATAGAACTCGATGTCGTTGGCACGGGTGAGCGCTTCCCAGGTGCTCGGCAGGTTGTGCGCGACTGGCGAAAAATAGCGTGCAAATTTGTAGTCGCGGGTGATGACGCCGCGCATGGCCCCGCGGTTTTCAGCAACGGTTTCGCGCATCATTTGCAACATTCGCGGGATTCGCAAAGCTAGCGGGCGCTTGACCAGGTCATCGAGCCGGCGCACATTGTTGTGGTTAAGAAAAGTCAGTCCTGTCCAGTAAGCCAGTGCGCCGGATTGGTCGCGCGGGCCAAGGCGTTGCGGATCAGTCACTATCGGTGAGTGATCATGCCCGACCAGTGTCGGCGCATGGAGTTTGATTGACGCATAGTCAAAGCCGGCAAGCCCGAGCAGCGTCGGGATAAGGTCTGCCGATGAAAATATCGACTGCGCGTGGGCAGCTTTTTTTCCCTCAGGATGAACGATGACGAGCGGCACCTTGCTCGCTTCCCGGTAAATCGACGAGCCTTTTCCGCGCAGGCCATGAGCGCCGAGAAATTCGCCGTGGTCGGCGAGAAAAACAATCGCCGTGCGCGCATGGCGCTGCTCCTAAACGGTGATTGCTTCGTGTGCGAAGGTGTAGCGACCGAGTGCGGTCGACAGCGCGGAAGCATCGCTACTATCGATGGCATAACGGGCCAGCAACCCACGTTTGCTGTCTTGCACGACGTCGATCGTGGTGAGCGTAATGCCAAGTTGTCCGGCTTCGGCACGGACGGTGTTTTCCACTTCGCGCATCGACAAGGTGGGTTTGAATATCTTGCCCACTGCCGTGACAGGCAATGCGGGCAGAATCATCACCGCCTTGGGTATCGCGGCGCGTTCGCTGATGTGCGCAGTGGCATGGGCGAGTAATTCCGCTTCGCTGGCTTGTGCGCCGGGGCGCAGCTGCACATAGGCGACGGGTATTTCGCCCGCGTGCGGATCGGGGCGGCCGACGGCCGCACACATTGCCACCGCCGGGTGCGTGGCAAGCACTTCCTCAATACTTTTCGGGTCGATATTGTGGCCGCCACGGATGATCAGCTCCTTCTTCCGGCCGGTCAGCCAGAAATAGCCGTCGCTATCCATCCGGCCCAAGTCGCCGGTATTGAACCAGCGCTGTGTGTTGCCATCGGCATCGGTGCTGTCATACCAGACGCCCTCGTTGTGTGCCGGGTTGAGGTAGCCAACAAAGACATTCGGGCCACTGATGAACAGCGTGCCCACTTCATCTACCTCGGCCTTGCGCATAGATTGGCCGTCGATGACCATGGCGCGCATGGCTTGCCAGGGCATGCGCAAGCCGATCGAGCCGATGCGGGGCTCGCCATCCGCAGGATTGATCGACGAGACGCAGGCCCCTTCGGTCAGGCCATAGCCTTCGAGGATATGCAAACCGGTTTCGCGCTCAAAGGTCTTGAACAGCTCAACGGGCATCGGCGCTGCCCCACAAATGGCGTGGCTGAGGCAGGAGAGATCACGCCCGGCGCGTGGTGCTTGCAGCAGACCGGCATAAACCGTTGGCACGCCGGAAAAGGCAACCACTCGGTGGTGTTCGATGATTTCCCAGAACCGGGCAATCAAGTCGGGCGTGCGGTAGCCGGCTGCGGGAGCCAGCAGTGCATGACCGCCGCTGGCAAAAACACTCAGACCGGTACCAATCTGGGCATTGACGTGAAAGAGTGGCAGGGCGGTCAGCACCGTCTGGCCCGGTGCCATGAAGTCGACCACCGAGGCCAGTTGCCAGGCATTGGCCAATTCGTTGGCATGGCTGTGTCGGGCTATTTTGGGCAGGCCGGTGGTGCCGCCGGTGCACAGATAGGAGGCAATGTCATTGGCCTCGGGCGGGGCGAAATTGAGCTGCTCGCCGTTTTCCTTGGCCAGTTCATCACCGAAGTCGAGCACCGGGTAGCCGGCCAGCGTTGGTGGAAGGGTTTGGGGGCCGACATAGCCTGGCAGGTGACTGAGTGGATCGACCGCCAACACCCCCTTGAGCTGAGGCAGGCTGGTGATGGCCGCTTCGATGCGTTGCCAGATGTCCCGGTCGGTGCTTGGTCCTGAGGTAACCAGCCAGCGAACATTGGCGGCACGCAGCAGTTGGTGCAGCGATTGCCCATCGAGTAGCGGATTGACGGCGAAGGCAATGCCGGCCGTTTCGCCGCCCCACAAGGCCAGATGCGCTTCCGGCAGGTTGGGCAGGGCATAAGCAATCACATCGTTACGGGCAATGCCCAGCCGGCGAAACAGGTTGGCTGTGCGGGTAATGTCAGCCAGCCACTGCGCATAGGTCCAGACTTTCGGCTGGGTGTGGGTGTCGACATGAGCAAAGAACGACAGCGCCGGCAGCTTTGGTTGCCGGGCGGCCGTGCGCGCGATCAGCGCATAGGTGCTGGCCACGCCATTAAGGGCCAGGGCCAAGGGCGTGCGTTCCAGTGTCTCGATATCGTGAAGATTACGAATAGCCATTGCCTCAGTCCCTCGCGAAAAGTCAGTTGCTGTGTGACGGCGCTATCAGCTCGTGGCTACTTGAGCAGCCCTTCGGCTTTCATGGCGGCAACAACCGCTGGCCGCGCGCTAACCGCAGCGCGAAAAGCGAGCAAGTGGCTGTAAGGTGAGAGATCCAGTCCGACCAATTTGGCCCAGTTGGTGGTGGTGAATAAATAGCCATCGGCGACCGTAAATATCTCACCCATCAAATAGGTTTTGCCTGCCAGCTCGCCGTCAAGCCAGGTAAGGCGCGACTTCAGGCGCTCGATGCTGGCGGCCTTCATTTCCAGCGTGGCGGCGGGGTTGAACAAGGGCGAGAAGGTCTTGTGGATTTCGGTGCCGATGAAGGTCAGCCACTCCTGCAGTTGATAGCGTTCAAAGGTGCCGTTGGCCGGCGCGAGTTGTTTGCTGGGCGCTTGGTCAGCGATGTATTGGACAATCGCCGGGCCTTCGCGTAGGCGACGGCCATCATCGAGTTCCAGAACCGGCACATAACCCAGCGGGTTGATGGTGTAGAAGTCGGTACCATCGGGCAGCGTGTGCGTTTTGGTGGGCGCCGGTATGGCCTCGAACGTGAGGCCGGCTTCGTAGAGCGCAATGTGTGGCGAGAGAGAGCATGCGCCGGGGGAATAGTAGAGTTTCATGGTCTGCCTTTCGAAGTTTTCAAGGTATAGGAATGGTGTCGTGAATCAGCCAGCGAGGACGACCTGATTGCGCTGCGTACCGAGATCAATGACGCCATCGGCGCTGCGGATCGAGGCTTCAACGACTTGGCCAGGTTGCAGGTAGTGTGAGCGTTTTTCCTGCGCCTTGAGAAACAGCGCCCATTTTTTTGTTTCACCGAGCAGCGCGCCGATTTTTTGCTTGGCCGGCGAGGGAATGGCCAGTGCGCAGCCCGCTGGCGTGCCGGTGGCGATCAGGTCACCGGGGAACAGATCCTGCAAACCCGCCAGTTCATTGAGTGTCGCCACCGGGCCATGCACCATGTTGCCAGAACTATCGGACTGGCGAACCTGCCCGTCGACCTTGAGCGTGAGCTGCAGCTGCTTGAGGTATTTCATGTCGCCCGGCTCCAGCAGGCACAGCCACGGGCCAATAGGGCCGAAGCTGCGATAGCTTTTGCCCTTGTAGAACTGCATCTGTGGAATTTGCACATCGCGGGCGGAATAGTCGTTGACGATGACCAGTCCGGCAATGAACTCGTGCAGGTTCTGTTCCGTCACCTGTACCGGGCCACTGATCTCTCGCCGTAGAACTAGCCCCAGCTCGATCTCGTAGTCTAGAAAGCGTACGTGAGCCGGTTTGATCACCGGGCTATCTGCGGCCACGATGCAACTGCTGGCCTTGGTGAAGATCATGTTGAAGTGCTTGGCATCTGGGTTCATGCCCGACTCGATCATGTGCTGGCGATAGTTAGCGCCCTGGCAGATGAACTGCTGGTTGCGCGTGACCGGGCTGAGTAGTTTGATCGCGCTGCGGGGGATGACTGCACCGGTGAGCTGATTGAGTTCGGTGGTCGTCACCGAACGTATCAAGTCGCCGGTGCTGGCATACGATTCAGGAAGCGGGATTACGCCATCGGCGGTGAGGACACCCCAGAGGACGCGGTTCTGGTAGTCAAAGTGGGCGAGGTGGATAGCCATGGAAGCTCCGTTCAGGTCAATGTAAATGTCATGGGCGAGCGGTGAAAGGGGGAATTACAAGCTGCGGGCGATGGTGAGCATTTTCTTGAGCGTGACGTCAGGCACGGTGCGCAGGCTATGCACCAAGGCTTTCACCAGAGCGAGGCTGGGTTTGGGTTTGACAAAACTCGGTGGCATGGCCTGGCCCCACTGCGCCATGGATTCGGCACTGAAGGGGTGAATGCCGGTCGGGGCATCGGCCGTGAACACATCGCCGTCGCAATAATGTTCGTGATGCGTGCCCCACGGATCACTCCAGTAATCGAAGATCTGGCTGCCCAGAATGTGGCGGCCCATGCCCCAGGCGTGCTTTCGACCGCGCTCGCGTAGCACGCGCTGGCCCATGCCGATGGCATCGACGTCGACTACCTCAAAGGCACAGTGGCTGAGTGCGGCGCGAAAGGTTTGTACTAGTGCCATGGTGTGATGATCGGCCGGCGTGTCGCCGAGATCAAGGCGCATGAAGGCGACTCCCGGCGAACC
>CAZFSH010000108.1:0-9042 GCA_964521935.1 uncultured Propionivibrio sp. | reverse complement strand
CGCCAACGATGGCACCGGTGATGGTGTGCGTAGTCGAGACTGGGATTCCGGCCAAGGTGGCCAGGCCCAGACTGATGGCGCCGCCCATCGAGGCGCAGGAGCCGCTGACGGGGGTGAGCTTGGTGATCTTCGTGCCCATGGTCTTAACGATACGCCAGCCGCCCAGATAGGTGCCCCAGGCAATCGCAAAGTAGCAGGAATAGACCACCCAGTTGGGCAGGGTTTTGACGTCGGTGGTCGCCGCACCAGCACTGATGAGCAACAGCCAGATGATGCCGATGGTTTTTTGCGCATCGTTACCGCCGTGGCCCAGGCTATAGGCCGCTGCCGCGACCAGCTGCGCTTTGTTGAACCAGCGCGAGGCTTCCCGTTGCGAGGTGTTGCGAAACGCCCACGCCGCGCCGACCATCAGCAAACCACCGAGCAGGAAGCCCACTAGCGGTGAGATGATGATGAAGACCAGAATCTTCCCAAAGCCAGCCCACACGATGGGGGTTAGCCCCCCCGCTTTCGCGACCGTCGCACCCACCAGGCCGCCAATCAAGGCGTGTGAGGATGACGAGGGAATGCCGTAATACCAGGTGATGATGTTCCAGGCCAGCGCGCCGCACAAGGCACCGAAAATCACGTAGTGGTCGACAAACGCCGGGTCGACGGTTCCTTTGCCGATGGTGGCCGCGACCTTGAGTTGGAACACCCACAAGGCGGCAAAATTGAACGCCGCCGCAAACAGGACGGCTTGCTTGGGCGTCAGCGCGCCGGTCGCAACGATGGTGGAAATGGAGTTGGCGCCATCGTGAAAGCCGTTCATGAAATCGAACGCGAGGGCAACAAAAATGAGCAGAGCCAGCGTCCAGACGCTGATGGTTAAGCCTTCCATGGCGCGCCCTTTTTTAGGAGTTTTCGATCAGGATTTCTTCGATCGTCTTGGCCGCTTCATCGCAGTGATCAATGACGGCCTCTTGCAGCACATAAAACTCCTTGAGCTTCATGGCAGCCCAGACATCGCCACCGTCTTTGAACAGCTTGGTGATGGCAGTGCGCAATACCTTGTCGGCCTTGGCTTCGATCTGATCAATGGCTTTACACAGGTCCACGGTTTCCTGGCTGCGATCTTTGTCGCCCAAGGCGATCACGGCACGGTTCAGGCGCAGGCTGGCATCGGCGGCGAGGGAAGCCAGCTCACGCATTTCGCTGGTGGAGTCGGTGATGTTGTACATGCTCACGGCGTTAGCGACATGGCGCAACTCGTGCAACACTTTGTCCAAGTCCAGGGTCAGCGTGTGGATCTGATCGCGGTTGATGGGCGTGGTGAAGGACTTGTGCAGCAGCGTGATCAGTTCGGTCTTGATTTTGTCAGCGCTGTTTTCATTCAGGCCAACTTCCTTGACCAGGGTTTCAATTTCGCTACCGGAGGTACCCAGCGCATTGACCAGGCGCAAGGTGGCATTGGCACCGGCAACGACACGGTCAGAGTGGGCAGCAAGTAGATCGAAAAATTCACGACGTTGAGGCATCAGAGCGCTGAACATGGGATGTCCTTGGTTGTTATGGAGCGGTATTAGTTTTGTGGGGTGTAGCCGGAAACCTGATCGGCACCGTCACCGAAGAAATGTTTGGTGACTTGTTCGGTGAGGTATTTGCGATGCTGGGCATCGGCAAGATTGAGGCGGTTTTCATTGATGATCATGGTCTGCATCTTGATCCACTGTTGCCAGGCTTCTTTCGAGACATTCTCGAACAAGCGCTGACCCAGCGGGCCGGGCATTGGGGGGAAGTCCAGGCCTTCGGCTTCTTGACCCAGTTTGATGCAATTGACGGTACGTGCCATTTATCTATCCTCGTTAGTTCTAGGTTTGCGAATGCAAGCGCAAACAATTTTACAGAGTCTGCATCAGCACCTTGGAGCGGCGCTGAAAGTTATACAGGTCGCGTCGTTTGGCGGGTAATTGATCTACGCTCACCTCAACGAAGTCCCGTTCTTTGAACCAGTAAGCCGTGCGCGTGGTGAGCACGAAGAGTCGCTTGAATTTCTTGCGCTTGGCTTTGGTTTGAATATGCTTGACCAGCTGGTCACCAAAGCCACCGCGACGAAAATCTGGTGTCACGGCCAAGCAGGCGAGCTCGGCTGAACGACCTTCGTCGCGCATGCCTTCGACCGGATAAAGCGCGGCGCAGCCAATGATCATGCCATCGTGCTCGACTACTGAGAAACGGTTGATTTCCATCTCCAGACGCTCGCGCGAACGCTTGACCAGGGTGCCATCGGCCTCCAGCGGCTCAATCAGGCTGACGATAGCGCCGACGTCGTCAATCGTGGCATCGCGCAGCTTGGCCAAGGGTTCTTGGGTAATGACCGTGCCAACGCCGTCACGAGTGAACAGCTCCATAAGCATGGCGCCATCAGCCTTGCGGTCGAGAATGTGCACCCGCCCGACACCGCCACGGCAGGCGGCGATGACGCTGCGCAAGACATGATCAACTTCCGGAGGCTGTGGCACTTTGCGGTCGATGAAACGCTGGGCTTCATCGACCGTAATGGCATCAATGGCTTCGCCTTCCTTGTTGATCAGGCCCGGGCCATCGCACAGGTAAATCAGCTTGTCGGCCTTGATGGCGACGGCCACCGCTTGCGCCACATCTTCCCAGCCGAGGTTGAACACTTCACCGGTGGGCGAATAGCCCAGCGGTGTGATGAGCACGACGTTTTCCTGCGCCAAGTCATCCTGAATTTCTTCGGCGATCACTTTGCGCACGGTACCGGTGTAACCAAAGTCCACACCGTCAATGACGCCAACCGGACGAGCGGTAATGAAGTTGCCGCCAGTCACGCGCAAAAAACCACCCGCCAGCGGTGTGTTGGGCAAGCCTTGCGAGAGCAGGGCCTGAATGTCGAAACGGGCCACGCCCATGGCGCGTTTGACCGACTCCAAGGTTTCGGCGTCGGTCACACGCATGCCACGATGAAAGCGCGGCTCGATACCGCGCGCTTTCAGGTCGGCGTCGATCTGCGGACGGTTGCCGTGCACCAGCACCAAGCGAATACCAATGGCATCGAGCAAGGCAATGTCGTGAATCAGGGCCTGCGCGGCGTTTTCATCGAGAATTTCGCCGCCGAAGGCAACCACGAAACTCCGCCCGCGAAAGGCGTGGATGTACGGTGCCGCCTGACGAATCCACGCCACCAGACGCGCATCGGTTTCGGGAGGGGTTTCGCGGGTTTCGATGCTCATGGTGATTCCTGAGGTTATTTACTGCGTTTCTTTTTGGTGGTTGGCGCGCTGCCGTCGGAACCCGTCTGCTCTCGCGTTCCGTCAAGGGCGGCTTCAACGCGTTCACAAATCGTGCGCAGGATTTTTACCCGTGCATAGAGTTTGTTGTTGGCTTCGACGAGCGTCCATGGCGCATTACCGGTGCTGGTGCGGTCAACCATATCGCAGACGGCTTCGTTGTAGGCATCCCATTTTTCACGGTTGCGCCAGTCTTCGTCGGTGATTTTGAAGCGCTTGAACTCGATCTTCTCGCGCTCTTTGAAGCGGCGCAACTGCTCTTCATTGCTGATCTGCAACCAGAATTTGACGACGATAGCGCCGGCGTCGGCCAGTTCATGCTCGAAGTCATTGATCTCGGTGTAGGCGCGCAGCCAGTCGGCCTCGGCGCAGAAGCCTTCCACGCGTTCGACCAGCACGCGGCCATACCAGGTGCGGTCGAAAATCGTGACGCGGCCGGTGCGTGGCATGTGCCGCCAGAAGCGCCACAGATAGGGCTGCGCACGTTCTTCTTCCGTCGGCGCGGCAACGGGGATGATCTGGTAATCACGGGCATCCAGTGCGGCGGCGATACGGCGAATGGCGCCACCTTTGCCTGCGGCATCGGAGCCCTCAAAGGCGCAGATCAGGGAGCGGTTCTTGAAGCGTGGGTCACGCACCAGTTCGGCCAGACGGCCCTGATATTTGGCCAGTTCGTCCTCGTATTTCTCTTTCGAGAGTTTGCGATCCAGCGTGAGGGAAGAGAGGATGTCGCGTCCATCCAGATTGGGCTGAATGCGGCGCGCCACCGGCGTGGTGAGTTTTTCTTTGACTTCCAGACGCTGGCGTATGGCGTCGAGCAGAATTTTGCCGGTGGTCAGCGAACGATAGTTATCGTCTTCCCCCTCAACGATGATCCATGGTGCCCAGGGCGTATTGGTCAGGCGCAGCACATGGCCGACGGTGTCTTGCAGCTTGTCGTAGGTTTTGAGGCGGTCCCAGTTCCACTTGCTCACGCGCCAGGCCGTACGCGGATCATTTTCCAGCGCTTTGAGACGACGCTTTTGCCCGGCCTTGGTCAGGTGAAACCAGAACTTCAATACCAGCGCGCCTTCATTCACCAGCATGGCCTCGAAGCGATTGATCTGGTCGATGCGCTGAT
Organism: uncultured Propionivibrio sp.; assembly: GCA_964521935.1. Classification (GTDB taxonomy): domain Bacteria; phylum Pseudomonadota; class Gammaproteobacteria; order Burkholderiales; family Rhodocyclaceae; genus JADJEF01. Next base: position 4,632 of record CAZFSH010000108.1, on the reverse strand, counting down.
CCATATCCGCGGCGGTCATGTTGCCTTCGATGTGGTCGTGGATCGGGCTGGAATACCACGAGCCAGCAAAAATACCGATGCGGCCTTTCGGCGGCAATGAGCGCCAGTAACGCCACATGAACGGGCGCTGCCGTTCTTCGTCGGTCGGTGCCGAAAAAGCCAGCGTCGAGATGAAGCGCGGGTCCATCCATTCGTAGAGCACGTTAATGGTTTCGCCCTTGCCAGCACCGTCCTGGCCGCTGACTAAAACCACCACGGGAATTTTGCCGTTTTCTTTCAGGTCGTACTGCGCATCTTGCAAGGCGGCGCGCAAGGCTGGCACTTCTTTCTTGAAGGTGGCCTTGTCAATTTTGTGGCCCAGTTCTGCTGACTCAAACATTTACCAATCTCCCCAGAGTGCCGAAATGGCGGCTAACGCCGCCGGCCCGGCAGTTTCGGTGCGCAAGACGCGTGAGCCCAGCCGCAACGGCGTAAAGCCGGCGGCCTTGGCAGCGCGCACTTCGCTTTCCTCGAAGCCCCCTTCGGGGCCGATGAACAGGATCACCTGCTCCTGCGGCGCGGCGTGCTCACGCAAGCGCGCCCCACCTTCAGGCAGGCAGATCCACTTGGGATGATTTTGCTCTTGCGCCTGTGCCAGATATTGCGGTAGATCAAGGATTGCTTCGACCATGGGCACACGGTTGCGCCCCGATTGTTCGCACGCCGAGACGGCAATATTGCGCCAGTGCGCCACGCGCTTTTCCATGCGCTCGCCAGACAGGCGAACCACACTCCGTTTGGCGGCGACGGGTTGAATGCGCGCGACGCCTAGCTCGACCGCTTTTTGTACGACGTAATCCATCTTGTCGCCAGAAGGCAGGCACTGCGCCAGGGTTACGCGGATCGGTGATTCGTTGTCCTGTGCATCGAAGCTGCCGAGTACGGCACGCAGTTTCTTGCCCGCCGGGTGCAGCGTAGCTGACCATTGGCCGCCACGGCCGTCGAACAAAATAGCGGCATCGCCATCGGCAACGCGCAGAACTTTCAGGGCATGGTGAGCCGCCTCGTCGGGGAGTTCGACGGTAGCGCCGGGGTGCAGGGGGAAGGGGCAATGGAAGCGCGATATCATCGCTGCATTATCACGGTTTACGGGGGCTTCTGATGGTGAGCACGACGACACCGCTGTGCAACTTTGGCTGGGTAGCGCCGGACTTCGAGCTACCCGGGGTGGATGGCCAGCGCCATACCCTGGCAAGTGCACGCGGCCCGAAGGGCTTGCTGGTCATGTTCATCTGCAATCATTGCCCGTATGTGAAGGCGGTGCTGGACCGGCTGGTGCGCGATACGCGCGAACTGGCGAACCTCGGCATCGGCAGTATCGCCATCATGAGTAACGACCCGACAGAGTATTCGGAAGATTCCTGGGAAAACATGATGCGTGTGGCGCGAGAGCAAAACTTTCCCTTCCCCTATGTGCTGGACGAGACGCAAGCGGTAGCGCGCGCTTATGGCGCCGTATGCACCCCGGATTTTTTTGGCTTTGACGCGAATCTGGGCCTGCAATATCGCGGCCGGCTGGACGCCTCACGCAAGGAAACCGCCCCCGCTGATGCGCGCCGCGATCTGTTTGAGGCGATGCGCGAGGTGGCCGCGACCGGTCGTGGCCCACAGGAGCAGATTCCGTCGATCGGGTGTTCGATCAAGTGGCGGGATCTGAGTGGTTCTCACCCAGACTGAATGGGTACTAGGCTGCCGAAACGGGAATAATGATATGCAGGCTGAGGCCACTATCCGGTGCCTTAAGCTCGATCACGCCACCAAAAGCGCCGACGACGAGGTTGTGCACGATAGACATACCTAGCCCACTTCCTCCATGGCCCAGTTTTGTGGTGAAAAAAGGCTCGAAAATATGTTTTCTGACTTCGTCACTGAGCCCAATTCCATCATCGCTGTAACGTATTTCCACCAAGCCTTCCTGTAACTGGGCAGCAATGGTTATGTTGCCATGATCCCGCCCATCGAAGCCGTGAACCACTGAGTTGTTAATGAGATTAGTAAAGATCTGTTCCAGATGCCCCGGGAAACTATCCATTTCCAGGCTTTCTGCGATATTAATGCTGACCTGGTAGTTAGTCCGACTGAGCGTGGGGGCGAGCATTGCTACCACTTGTTCGCAGAGTGTGCGCAAGCTAAACACTCGGCGTTTCTGACTTGTCTGATCGACGGCAATCTGCTTGAAGCTGTGAATCAGGTCAGCGCTTCTCACCATGCTTCGTTCCAGTAGATTGCCTGCATTTTGTGCGCGCGCGAGGAACTCCTGAATTTCGGATTTTTTGATCACGCCGGCAGAAATTTTTTCTTCGAACTCCTTTGCCAATGCAACCATTGTCGAGGCAACAGTTCTGGCATTGCCGATAGGCGTGTTCAGTTCATGGGCAACGCCGGCGACCAGCGACCCCAGCGACGCCAACTTTTCTTTCTCAATCAACTGCGCTGTGGTGTTTTGAAGATCGTTGTACAGCGATCGAATTTCAGCTGTACGCGCCTCGACACGCTGCTCCAAATGTTCGTTTGCGCGCTGTAACTCAGCTCTTACCCGTTCGTTCTCTGCGGCAAATTCGAGTTCAAGCTTGCGTTGTGCGCCTAATTTGGACTGCACTTCATTGAGTGCGTGGGCCATCTGGCCAACTTCATCCATTCCACGAACGGGGATCGTTGTATCAAATCGACCAGCGATAATTCGTTGCATCTGCGCCAAGATGTCCGTTATCGAATGCATTAATGACTGCTGTGCGGCAATCACAAAATACGTAACCAGCATGAGCGACAGGATCACGATGAAGATATTCCGTGCGATCTCCAATTCAATTGTGCGGATGCGCGCATCAAGACGTTGTTTCAATTGATTGCCGACTTCATCACGCATTCTGCGGCCAGCTTCAACGACAGCAGCGCCGAGGTTTTCAACATCACGTGGCGCGATATCGACGCTCACCGGCTCGAGCAATTGCTGCCTAACCGTGGCAATGAAGGTTTTGCCCAGTGTTTTCAGTTGCGCGGAATGTTGCTGTAGTTGAGTGGCTGAGTCGCTGACCTGCAATACTTTCGTCAGGGCGCGATCCGCATTGGTCAAACTGTCCTCAAAGCGCCGGACCATCATTCCTAGCTCAACGCGTTCGCTAGACGATACGTTTCCTTGCCGAGCGACCACGTAGCCGAGGCCTTGCAAACGCGACGCGGTTTCAATGACGATGGGGAGGTTGAAGCTCACGTTCTCCATCAGGTAATAGGTATCGATATCGGTATCGAGTGTGAGCTTCGTTTCATCAGCGATGCGCAACACATAGGCCGATAATGTGTCCATGAGCGCGCCATGAGCACTTTCGAGACTCGTGACACCTTCGAGGGTTAGCGCCTTGGCATGTACCGATGACCATTCCGCTTCTATTGATGCAATATCGGGAGCGAGATCGTTGGCGAATCGCGGCAGGGTGAAGTCGAATGTTGCGTGCGTTTGGCGAACGACTGCAAACGAATCATCGACATGCTTCGCCAAGGTGGTCAATGTCTGCCCCTTGGGCAGTGACTCACCGGTAAGCATGACTTGGGTGCTAAGCCGAAAGGCCTGTAACGCGTCGATGAGCGGGTCAAGTTGCTGAATCAGTGCAACGCCATGGAGCTCGGATTTGGTTACGGCGACCGTTTTCCATTGAATGGCGATGTATGACCAGAGCAAAACTGCCAGCGGTACCAGAAAAATCGTCGATATCAAGCTTATTCGCGCACGAAAGCGAAGCCGGTCAATGAGATGTCTTCCGGGTAAAAAGAGTTGCTGAGTGATTCTGTTTTTCAACGTTGGCATCTTTCTGCCGTGGAATATTGACGAGTCGTTACGATCTTATTGCCACATTCTCGATCACGCCAGCCCATCATCATGTCGCGGAATTCACCCAAGCTCACTCAGCACTCCATCAAGTTCGGTGATGAAACGTGCCGAATCGCCAGAAGAAAAGCACAACGGCGGGCGGATTTTTAGCGCATCGTTGTGCAGCCCGCCGGTGGCGACCAGCACTCGCCGCCGCTGTAAGCCATTGACGACTTCGAGGGTGAAGTCGGTGGCGGGTTGATCGGTTTTTTTCTGATCAATGAGCGTGACGCCAATAAACAAGCCGGCACCACGAATTTCGCCGATGGCCGGATGACGTTTTGCCAGTTCGCGTAGTTGTGCGCGCATCGACGCGCCGACGCGCTGCGCGTTGCCTTGCAAATCTTCGTCACGCAACACATCGAGCACGGCTTGCGCGGCGGCCATGGAAACGGGGTTGCCGCCAAAGGTGTTGAAGTAACGTGCTTCGCGGCCAAAGCGTTCGACGACCTCGGGGCGCATGATGGTCGCGGCAACCGGCATGCCATTGCCCATGGGTTTGCCGAGTGTGACGATGTCAGGCACGAAGGGCGCGTCGTTCGTGCCGTGGCGCTGAAAGCCCCACAACGTATCGCCAGTGCGCCCGAAACCGGGCTGTACTTCATCGGCGATGTAGAGGCCGCTGCGGGCATGCACGAGTTCCAGCACCGGGCGCAGAAAGCCGACGGGGTCGGTGAGTACGCCGTCGGAGGCAAATACCGAGTCGGCGATGAAGGCGGCGAATTTGA
>CAZFSH010000107.1:6987-9063 GCA_964521935.1 uncultured Propionivibrio sp. | reverse complement strand
TGGCGCTCGCCATTGGCAAACAGCGCCATGCCTGCGGCCTGCACGGTGGTATTCAGCCGCAAAGCCGTGAGCACGTCTTGCACCGGCCGGCGCGCCCGCACGTGCATGTGCACATCACCCGCCGCCACAAGCGGCACACCGCTGGCCTGAGCGATCTCCTGCAGCGCGGCCAGTTGCACGGCATCGTCGGGCGCCAGATGGCGCTCATAAGCCAGCCACGACCGGCCGCGATAGTGCTTGGCGAGCCACTGCACCTGCTCATTGAGCACCCCAAGCGCCGTCTCACAGCGGCTGACTTTTGCCGGCAGCAACAGCGCCAGGCAATCCGCAATACCCTCGCCGTTCCAGCCCTCCAGATCGCCGCGGCTGAGTTGATAAGCGCCCTTAGCGGCTCGCCGCCGCCCCAGACTGACCAGCGCGGAAAGATTGCCGTAGCCGGCACGGTTTTGTGCCAGCAGCACCAGACGCAGACCATCATTCAATTGCAGCTCGACACCATGAATCAAGCGCAGCGATGTGTGCTCTTTCGCCTCCTTCCACGCCAGATGCGCACGCACGCTGCCCGCAAACGAACACTCGTCGGTAATGGCCAGCGCCGCATAGCCCAGCTCCACCGCCCGCGCGACCAGTTCCTCGGCGTGCGAGGCGCCACGCAGAAAGCTGAAATTGGAGAGACAATGGAGCTCGGCGTAGTCGGGCAACATGGTGATGGGTCGAGTTGGCGAATAAAAGGCCCACACATGATATATGTTTATTTATACAGTATTTAAAACCCTAATCACCTCTCCGTATCTACGTGAGAATTCGTCTAACCAACTCATCTCCCGGCCAAGGGATCAACATGACCATTGCCATCTATTTCCATGGTGCGCCAAGTCCGCCGCAGGAATGCCAGCGCTTTACTCAGGAGGCCCAAACACTGGGCGTGCGCTTGGTGTGTATTAATCGCTTTGACGAGCTATCCCCCACTCACGGAACACATCACCATGTCTAGCGACCTGCGTTTCACTGCTGAAGCCGAGGCACTCGGCTACCGTTTTGATGGCGAAATCAAAATCGGCGGCAACTACGTGCCACTGGTGCGCGACGGCCAGCATATTCATATCAGCGGCCAGATTCCGCGCGTCGGCAATGAGGTCGTCGTCACTGGCGCCGCCGGCGGGCCGGTCGACCTGGCTCAGGCGCAACTCGCCGCCAAAATCAGCGTCATGCGCGCGCTGGCGTTGCTGCAACGCTCGCTGGGCACGCTGGAGGCTATCAAGGCCATACCAAGCATGTCGGTCTTTGTGCAGTCGGCACCCGATTTCACGCAACAAAGCGAGGTGGCCGATGGCGCTTCGGAAGTGCTCTTCCGGGTGCTCGGCACAGCCGGCGCACACACCCGCACCTCCGTGGGTGTGTTGCAGCTACCGAAAAACGCGACCGTCGAAATTTCACTGCTGGCATCGGTCGCCTAAAGTAGCTCATGCCGTATCACAGCGACTGACTTTTGCCTAAGACCATGCTCGAACTGCGCCCCAACTGCGAATGCTGCGACCGCGACCTGCCCCCTGAATCGCTCGACGCCCTGATCTGCTCGTTTGAATGTACGTTCTGCGCCGCGTGTGCCAGCACCACACTGGCGGGCATCTGCCCTAATTGCGGCGGCGAACTGGTGCGCCGCCCGCGTCGCCCGGCGGAAAAGCTGGCGAATAATCCCGCCTCAACAAAACGCGTTTTCACGCCACGAGGCGCTGCCTAGTACGCTGATCAGTTGCTGATCAGTTGCCCCAGTCGTCGCAAGGCGTCATCAGAGCGCTCGCTCCACGGGTGGCCGCAGGCCAGACGCAAGAAATTCCGGTAGTTGCCACTCGCGGAAAACATTTCGCCCGGCACAAAAGCGATGCCTTCAGCCACCGCTTTGCGATGCAGCGCCGTGGCATCAACGTCTTCCGGCAGGGCAACCCAGAGGACCAAACCACCGGGTGGATCAGTGACCTGCGTGTCTGCCGGGAAGTAGCGTGAGACAGCATCGCGCGTGCGGGCGATCTGCTCGGCAAAGCGCCGTTTTAGCGTGCGCAAGTGGGCATCGAAGCC
>CAZFSH010000107.1:4031-6887 GCA_964521935.1 uncultured Propionivibrio sp. | reverse complement strand
TCGCCGTAAATATCGTCTTCGATCAGGGGCACATTGCGCTCGCCCAGCAGCTCGGCCAGCGCTTGCTTGGCGCTGTCGGGCATAACGCTGCCGATCGGATTAACGCCGTTCGGAGTGAGCAGACAGGCGGCGATTTTTTGCTCCCGCGTCGCCAGATCGAGCGCCTCGACCGAGATACCGGTCACCGGATGGGTGGGGATTTCCAGCGCACGCAAGCCCATGGTTTCGAGCAATTGCAGCATGACGTAATACGTCGGCGATTCCACCGCGACGGTATCGCCCGGCTGCGTAACAGCGCGCAAGCACAAGGTCATCGCTTCGGTGCAGGAATTGGTGACGATGATTTCCTCGTCGCTGAGCGGGCACCCCCACTCCAGGGCGCGGCGGGTGATGGCGCGAATCAACGCCGCTTCGTTCAGATTGCCGTGGCTCGTCCCGGCGAGCAAGTGCGGCTGACGGCGCGCCACGCTGCCGTAAAGGCGGCTGAGCCGTTGCGCCAACAAGAGTTCCGGTGCCGGCAGCGCCGAGCCAAAAGGCACCATGCCGCGCGCTTCGTTGGCCCGCAGCACTTCCACCAGACGCCGGCTAACGCCGACCGTCACCGGCTGGTTTGCCGTCGTGGGCAACACCGGCTCGGCCATGCGCGGCATCTGGCGGCGCACGTAATAGCCGGACTGCGGCCGGGCTTCGACCAACCCGCGCGATTCGAGCACCCGCAAAGCCTGCACCACCGTCGAGATAGACAAGGTGCGCTGCTGCGCCAAGTGCCGCACCGAGGGCAGGCGATCGCCGGCTTTCATGTGGCCGTCGCCGATCAGCGTAGCAAATTCGGTCGCGAGGGTTTCGTAAAGCATCATGGGGAGAATTTTCGCGTTAATGGCCACAGGGCGAGAGGCACAGTTGGTCAGATTATTGACCAACACAGTCAGCAAAAACCAGAACTGTCATGGTCACAATTTCGTTTTAGTGAATCTGTACTGCTGTGCCGATGATTTTTAGCATGGGGGTGTCGTCACTCACCACGGAGCCCACCATGAAAACCACCCCATCCCGACTGCTCACCCTCAATGCCCTGTGCCGGATCGACACCACCGAGGTTGATCGCATCACCGTTGAAGCCGGTACCGCCTGGGTGACGGTCAGCGGCCACGCGCAGGATATTTTTTTGCACCCCGGCGATACCTTGGCGATTGCGCCATCGTGCTTAACCATCGTGGAAGGGCTGTCCGAGAACACCCGGCTGCGCCTGCACAGCAAGGCAAATGGCGAGCAACACGCCGCGAAACCTGCGCGCCCCACCCCACGCCGGGCGCCGCGTGCGCTAGTGGCAAAGCTTCGGCAGTGGGCGCTCGGTACCGGCGCCATCTCGCCGTCGGTGTAAAGGACTTGCTGGCGCAATGGCTGAGAATCTCGCCATTGCGCCGGGCAAGCAACACAGTCCACGCGACGAACTCACCACAGCTACACCACACACGTACCACGCCCACTCACGGCTCAGGCAAAGCGTCCATGCAAATACCAGCCCATCGGCTGCGCCTGCTGGCGGTAGATCCAGAGCCAGCACTGACGTGCATCCTGCGCAACAAAATAGTCGCGACGAGCATCGCCCCCATCCCACCAGCCTGACTCGATACGCTCGGGGCCAGTCAGCAAGGTCAGCGGCCCACCGAGCCACGGCCGCCCGCCGCGCTCGGCAATCGGCTGCGGTTGATCAAGCAAGAGCAGCGGGCGCGGCGGCAAATTCAGCGCCGTCTCACAGCGACTGACTTTTGCCAATCCCTTGTTTGCCACCTCGGTCTCTTGCCTCGTCGCCCGTTCAGGGCGGTGGTCGGCATGGACAGTCAGCGTTTGCAAGGCAGCATCGCCCAAGCGGGCACGCAGACGATCGAGCAAATCAGCCAGCTCGCCAGGCAGCCCCTGTTCGGCTCCGCCGTGAAACAAGGCCTGGGTCGCGGCATCACGGCGTTCACTCGCCAGCACCTGCAAGCGCAAACTGAGTGCCGGGCGCCGCAGGCACAGGCGTTCAAGCGCCTGCTGCAATACGCGCTCAATCCGTGCAGGCTGCCAGACTGGTGTGCTGAAGCGCAAGGGCAGCGAGGTCAGCTCACCGTGGCCATGATCAATCTGCCAATGCAGTTCGCGCACTGCCGCCTGCCGCGCATCGAGCCAGCCACGCAAGCTCGCTACCAGCCGGCGCGCAGCAAAGAGCAACACCGGGGCAGAGTCCACCGGTGCTGGCAGTTCAATCGCGTGATCAAAATGTTCAGGGAAAACGAACCAGCGCACCGGCTCCTCGACCTCGCCCAAGGCGCGCGCCAGATCGAGCACAAAGTCCCGCCCAAGGCGCTGCGCCAGCGCTGCACGCGGCAAGGCCAGCACCTCGCCCAGATTGCGCAAGCCAAACACCTGCAAGGCGCGAGCGACATCGGCTGAAACGGGCAAGCTCGCCAGCGGCAAGGCCGCGAGCGCCGAACGCGTCTGCGTCGCATCACTGCATACGTGAGCACAACCCGCGCGTGCCAGCCAATAAGCCGCACGCGCGGTATGCGCGCCGGCGAGGGTAAAACGCCAGGGCAAGGCCTGCAAGTCAGCACGTATCTGGCTGAGCAAGGCGTCCAGGCCGCCAAACAAGCGCAGGCTGGGTGCGATCTCCAGTTGCAAGGCGGGCTCTGCCATCGTGGCATTAGGCTGATCGAGCCCGGCCAGCACGACGCGCGGCGTGTAACGGCCAGCCCAGCAAGCGCAAGCGTGCCAGTCGGGAGAGCCCGATTGCTGGGCTGGAACAGCCGCCGTCTCAGGCGTGCGTGCGTGGGGCGTAGGCGGCGTGTTGGCGGTAAGAGCGAGCCAGAGCATCCG
>CAZFSH010000107.1:0-3931 GCA_964521935.1 uncultured Propionivibrio sp. | reverse complement strand
TGCGTGCGTGGGGCGTAGGCGGCGTGTTGGCGGTAAGAGCGAGCCAGAGCATCCGGGGTTGGCACTGCAGTTAGTGCTGCGGTTAGCGCGGGGGGCAGCTCAGTGTTCACTGCACGTCGATAAGCAGGACGGGCAATCGCCAGCTTGAGCGGAGAAACCAAGGGGCGGCCACGGCGCTTCAACAGCTGCACAGAAAGCCCGTCATTCGCGGCAGCAAGACACAGGCGCAGCGGCGCTGGCGACGAGAGGTTGGCATAGCGCTCGGCGCGCAAGGCAAAGGCACAACCACCGCCCTGATCGGCAGCGACATGCAAGCGCCGCAAACTATTCGCCGGCACCGGCTGACGCATCCCGGCATCAGGCCACAGCACCGTTGCAGCGACGGCCGTACAACGCAGACTTTCCACTGCCGCCCAGAGTGTGTCGCGCGCATCCTTGGCACTCACCACCAGCACATGCGCCAACATAAGGCCTGCGGCCAGCAAAGTCGGGGCATGCACATGCCAGCGCCGATCCGGCGGCAAAATGAGCACCACCTGTTGGCCTTGCTTGGTCAGCGCCGCCAAGGCCGGGAGCAATAGCGCCAGCTCGCCGATGCCCGTGTCCGCATGAAGCAGCTCGGTCAATTGCCCACGTGGCCAACCGCCGCCGGGAAGCTCGGCATCCAGCGCCGGGTAGCCGCTGGCGAGTGCCGGGAGCGACAGGCTGGCCAGCGCGTCGCCGCGCCAGACATCCGGCCGTGCCAACACGTGTTCCAGCGCCAGCGCCATGTTCACAGCGACTGACCACCCCGAATAAGGCCGACGGCAATGCCTTCGATGACCAGCGGTTCATGCTTGGTATCAACGAGAATCGGCTCGAAGTCGCGATTTTCTGGCAACAGATGCACGATGGCGCCGCGCTTCTTGAAGCGCTTGACCGTCACCTCCTCGCCCAGCCGTGCCACGACGATCTGGCCATTGTTGGCTTCGCTGGTGCGATGCACCGCCAGCAAATCGCCATCGAGAATGCCGGCCTCAATCATGGAAAGGCCACGCACGCGCAAGAGAAAGTCAGCGCGCGGATTGAACAGTTCCGGATCAACGCGCACTTGATCAAGACGGTTTTCTACCGCCAGAATCGGGCTGCCGGCGGCTACCGAACCAATCAGGGGTAAGCCCAATTGCTCTACCAGCCGAATGCCGCGCGCCGAACCGGCCTCCAGGGTAATGGCGCCTTTGCGCGCCAATGCCCGCAAATGCTCTTCAGCCGCATTGGCGGAGGCAAAGCCAAAAGCGCTGGCAATTTCTGCGCGAGTAGGCGGAACGCTAAAGACCTCAAAACTGTTGCGAATGAACTCGAGAATTTCCTGCTGACGAGGGGTCAGATCAATGGCCATGAGATAACTCCGGTAACTGTGTATTCGTACAGTACAGGAAAATGGCGCACATTTCCAGTCCGGGCAAGTAACATCCGCAGCAACTTGACTCTTTTTCATCATCTTGCCCACCAACACTCAACGCTTCACGGTTTCTCGGCGTAGTCGCGCCTTTCTGCGCCGAACGCAGGCGCGCCTGGTTTTCTGGACGGGCGCCATTGCTGTCGGACTGATTGCGGTGCTGTTCACCCACCTGACCAACTGGGCCGAGCACCAGTTCGCACGCGAGGTCTATTACTACCCATGGGCCCCGTTTGTGCTCACCCCCGTCATGGGTGTGCTGGTGATGTGGGCTACCCGGCGCTGGTTTTCCGGTATCGAAGGCAGTGGTATTCCGCAGGTGATGGCGGAGCTGGAACGCGAACGCCGCGATAAATGGTCACCCCTGGTATCGATCAAACTGGCGCTGGGCAAAATCGGCCTCGGTGCCGCGGCGATTGGTGGCGGCTTTTCATTTGGTAGTGAGGGCCCGATGGTGCAGATCGGTGCCTCGATCATGGCCTCGATCCAGAAATACCTGCCCCGCGCCAGCCACATTACGCGCCGCCATCTGCTCGTGGTTGGCGCTGCCGCCGGCATTTCGGCGGCGTTCAACACGCCACTGGCCGGAATTATTTTTGCCATTGAAGAACTCAATCGCGGCTTCGAGTCGCGCATGAGCGGCCTGATCATCACCGGCATCGTGCTCGCCGGTATCGTGGCGCGTTCGCTGGTGGGCAACCACAGCTATTTCGGGCAGGTGCTGATTACCGGCTCATACCAAACCGTGGTGCAGATCGTGCTGCTCAGCGCCATAGCCACCGGCGTGATGGGCGGCTTGTTCGCCCGCATCATTGATATCTCGGCTGACAACTGGAGCACGCCGCTGGGCAAGCTGCGCGCCAATCGCCCCTACACCTTCGCTTTTTTATGTGGCCTGCTGCTCGCGGCCATGGGCTGGACTTACGGTGGCCTGAGCTACGGCACAGGCATCCCCGAAACCATCATGCTGCTCGAAGGCAAGGAAGAAGTGCCGTGGCATTTCGGGCCGGTAAAGTTTGTCGCCACCCTGGTATCCAGCCTGTCCGGACTACCCGGCGGTGTCTTTGCTCCCTCATTGGCCATCGGCGCCGGTATCGGCCACGATCTGCATCTGCTCCTTGGTGAAAACGCTCCCTCAGGCATGCTGCTGGCTTTCTGCATGACCGGCTTTCTGGCGGCCGTGACCCAGGCACCGATCACCGCTTTTGTCATCGTCATGGAAATGGTCGATGGCTACCGCTTGATTATCGGCTTGATGTTTACGGCCATTCTGGCTTCGGGCATCTCGCGCTCGATTGCGCCGCCGCTCTATGAATTTCTGGCCGAGCGCATCCTGCGCCGCAAGCGGGCTGAAGTTAGTCAAGAAAGCGCGGCGCCGGGAAAGACCGGTTAAAATCCGCGCCGGTCGTCGGGAGAGCGTGACAATTCTTCCCACCGTCACCGCCGAAGGCGCAACCCCCCGGAACCGCTCAGGCATCAAGGGCCGACGACGCTACACAAATCTGGAGAGCGATGTGCCGGCCTGACCGCCGGACACATCCACCGACGGAGTAAATCTCTCAGGTGCCAAGGACAGATGGGGGCCATGCGCGCCAGCGCGTCTACCCTTTATTGTCGAGGTCTCCCGCCATGTCTGCCCCCCAGCGTACCCCCCTGTTTGATTCCCACGTCGCCGCCGGCGGCAAGATGGTCGATTTCGCCGGCTGGGAAATGCCCATCAACTACGGCTCGCAAATCGAAGAACACCACGCCGTGCGCAAAGACGCGGGCATGTTTGACGTCTCGCACATGTGCGCCCTCGATCTCGCCGGCCCCGGCGCCCTGCCCTTTTTGCGCAAGCTGCTGGCCAATGACTGCGCCAAGCTGACGCTGCCGGGCAAGGCGCTCTACTCCGCGATGCTCAACCCCGAGGCCGGCGTTATCGACGACCTGATCGTCTATTACTTCGCCGCTGACCGCTACCGCATCGTGGTCAATGCCGGCACCGCCGACAAAGACATTGCGTGGATGCGCGAGCAGATCAAAGGCTTCGACGCTGCGCTGACCGTACGCCGTGACCTCGCCATGATCGCCGTGCAGGGCCCGAATGCCCGCGAGCGCTTCTGGATGGCCTTCCCCGTCGCCCGTGCGCACAGCGTCATGCTGGAAAACTTCCAGGCTGCCGACTGGACGACGCCCGAAGATCAAAACAGTGGCACCTGGATGATCGCCCGCACCGGCTACACCGGTGAAGATGGCTTCGAGATCACCCTGCCCGCCGACTACGCCGCCACGGCCTGGAAGGCGCTGCTCGATGTCGGCGTCAAGCCCTGCGGTCTAGGTGCCCGCGACACGCTGCGCCTCGAAGCCGGCATGAACCTCTATGGTCAAGACATGGACGAAACCGTTTCGCCCTACGAAGCCGGCATGAAATGGACGGTCGACCTGAAAGATGCCACCCGCGACTTCATTGGAAAGTCAGCCCTTGTGACACGGCCGTGTGATGTGCGTTTC
>CAZFSH010000106.1:0-9071 GCA_964521935.1 uncultured Propionivibrio sp. | reverse complement strand
GCTTCCGGGGGTGCTGCGGCCAGTGGCGTCAGTCCCCGCGCCGCGCCACAACAAATTCACCCCGACTGTCGGCTGACCAAACGCTGGCTGCCTCCACTCGGGGTACTGAAGCTATTGACCGATTGTGAAAGCTGACGCCCACCGTCGAGTTAGCCAGCCTAGTGCGGCTGTATGCTCGAGATTTTCCTTGCACGCTGGATTGGGTGGTTTTCTTGCTACTTTATTGCGATCTCGATCGGCACTGCATCCAGCGGCGATTCAAAAGCAATGAAGAGAACACATGGATCAGCGCTTGCGCAGAACCCCTTGTGCGCTAGTTTGGCGGGCCCATACGCGTAAGTACCCGGTTTGAGGACGGCCGTCTTCTGGCCGTCATAGGTGACATGAAGCTCACCTGCTACCAGCACCATGCGCTCCGCCGAAGTATGCCAATGAAGAGGGAGAGTCGACTTGGCTGGCAATTTGAAGAAAACGTCCACGTTGTCTTTTGCAGGATCGCCGTGAAGAACAGCAATGCCGCATCCTTTGGGCAAGAACGGTGGGCAGGGCCCCCACTTAAGCTGAGGATCATCGTGCGCCAACGCAAGTGCCTGCTCAGCAACCGGTGTTTGTGCGTACGCGAAGGAACCGGCGAGGCTCAACAAAAACAACGAACCTACCTGTAAGCAACGAACAATGGCTAGTTTACCCATGACGCATTTCTCCTCTTGGCTGACGGTGATATTCGGTGTAATTGCTGCCGTAAAAAGCATCGCCGCTGAATATACCTTGCCCGCATAAACCTTGACCAGTGGAGCGACAATGGGGTTGATCATGTCTTGTTCTCGTTTTCATTGCGGCCAACAAGAAAAAGGAACCGGCCGATGCAAACCAGCTTGCCTTCAAGTCGTAACTGAACGGATACGGTGGTAATGCGCCGACCGGCCCGCACGATATTGGGTATTGCCTGCAAGGTTCCCTCAAAAGCCGGCCGCAGGTAATCAAAGGTCATCGTCGAGCATAAGGACACCTCATCATCGCCGCGCTGGCGGGCCAGATGGGCTGCTGCGGTCACTTCACCAAAGCTCGCAAGAATGCCGCCATGAAATGTTCGGATCATGGGATTCCCGATATGCGAATCACGGAAATCCATAAAGTACCGTGTTTCTCCGTTCAGCGTTTCCTCGCGAAAGCCGAGAAAATCGACAAAAGGCTCGTAACACAGTCTCATGATGGGTGCCTCTGCGCTAATGGGCTTTGCACTCATTGTCAGGAGCCTCCAGCTTCACTGTCCAAGGTGGGCCCCATGGTGCCGATGGCAAAAGAGCCGGCAACCATCGCCAACAGCTCACCACTGTCTTCTGCAAACGCGCGGCCGCTGATAAAGGCAACCGTATCAGTCTTGCCTATGCAGTCAACCACTGCTTTCAAACCGGCTGCGGGTGGAATGCTGCGCATAAAATCGACACGTAAATCAATAGTGGCAATCGGCTTTAATGAGCCCAGCGATGAAAAAATAGACAGTCCGCAGGTTGTATCAAGCAGTGTTACCAGCACACCTCTGTGCAGCGAACCCCTGCGATCAGACAACTGCTCAGAGAATGGCATGCTCATCTCGGCATGACCATCGTTAACAATGCCGATGTCAATTTTGAATGTATCGAACAAAGGGTGATTAGTGCCAAAAAACGCTTTAGCCATCATGAGATGTGGAGCAATATTACTGTTCATTTTTATGACCCCAGCCATCTCTGGCTGATTTTTTGGGAAGCGACTAGCAGCATGCCTCAGAACGCAAGGGCAGCATCTGCATAATTGCGTTCTGCTTTCATGACGGCAGAGATGGCGTCTGCAATGGCGGCATCAGGAAAGTGTGCGCCTTCAGAGGCTGACTTCAGGCACGCGGCTAATTCAGACCATGTTTTTTCGCTGGCCCTCATCAAGAGCGGGAGTCGATGTAGAAGTATACCTGCGTCATAGTGAACCGCTTCGTCGAGGAACTCGGCATACATTTTCCGGAATCCACCACCTCCTGTTCCGCGCTTCTCTATGACTTGATAGGCAAACCGGGTTGTCCAGCGCCAATCGCCAGTTGCTTTCCAGCGACCAAGGTCAGCCAGCCAAGTTTCCAGTGCCGATATCCCATTCGCGGCCAATGCCTTGGCGTTGTAATGTATTACGTTTGTGATTATCTCGGGAGTAATTTCCCCTTGAAACGAACCTGGCGTGAACATGTTGCCATGGTGAACAAACGGTGGCTGGGTAGAAAACCGTGCGCGGGTGAGGGCCTCCTCTGTGACAGACAATACATCGGGGCGCTCGGTGTCGGTAACCAGAACATCGCCCGTCTCCGGGTTTCTCGACCAGGCCGCTATGGCGTGGCCCGGAAAGTGGGTTGTGCTGCCGAAGTAGGGTAAATGAAAAATGTCTGTCAGCAAAAGAGTAGGGTGGCCCGCATCCAGACGATCACCAAGCAATGCAACGGCAGACTCTGGCGACTCGAATGTTTTCCATTCGAATGGCACCCCGATGCTTTGAAACACGCGCTCTTCAAATCCCAGTGATCGTACATGCACTAAAAACGGTACGGGAGCATCAGTCAGATCCAGATAGGTAACGCCGAGGCCAGAGCCCAGTCCAAAACACATGGCTTCGGAAATATCCAGTCCGTTGAATTCAAGCAGATCACGAATTGCAGAGCTGGCACAATGCCGTCCAGCAGAGTGGGTTACTCGAGATTGGGTGGCACATTTACTCATTGGTTTTTGGCTTTTTCATGGTGAAGGATAGGGAATCCAATATCCAATGGGCTTTCGGGGAGTATGACGGCCGCTGGGCACAGCCGCCAATCGCCGAGTCAGGCGTCGCGATTTGCAAAAATGCCAGCCGAATGACACCCCGCACGGCCTGGTGCAGGAAACGCCGCAAAAGGAAAGCGAATCCACACCATCGGGCGACCAACCGCTGTCGCCATGACCTCGCAGATCAATCGCAAGCGCGTAATAACCGTGGTTGGCAATTGCCTCAGCAGTGTTCTTCCAGGCATGCCGCGTCTGCCCACCACCATGCAAAAGAATCACTGGTGGATTGGCCGAGTCACCCCAGGCGTGGGCAGCGATCTCGATTCCGTCGTCCGTCGGAAAGCGCAGTTCGTCGTGTATGCGCGAAGCTTTTTTCATGATGATTTGAGCACTGCGCCGTTCTCTCCTTAATCTCGAAGTCCAACGGCCAAACGCTTTTGTTGCAGGCGCGTCACCGCGTGTTCCACCAAGGAATAGACCGCCGGCACCACCACCAAAGTGAGTAGCGTTGATGAAATCATTCCGCCGATCACCGCCACGGCCATGGGACCGTTGGTGTCTGCACCGGCGCCCACACCAAGCGCTGCCGGGAGCAGCGCCAGAACGATGGTAAGTGAGGTCATCAGAACCGGGCGCATCCGAACTGGGCAGGCCTCCAGAAGCGCGGCGTCGATGTCAGCACCTTTTTGCCTCAATTGGTTGGTGAGATCGACTAGCAGAATGGAATTTTTTGCGACCAAACCAACCAGCAACACAAGTCCCACCATGGAGTAGATGTTCAGCGTATGTCCGGCGAGCCACAGAGCGGCACCGCCGCCGACGACAGCAAGTGGCTGTGCAACCATTACCACCAAAGGCTGCAGGAACGAGTTGAACTGACTCGCCAGCACCATGTACACCAGGACAATTGCCGTGACAAAGGCAAACAGCATGTAGCTCATCGTTTTGCCGAATTCCTCGGCCTGGCCAATCATTTGCACGGTATAGCCTGGCGTTAATAGCGGTGCCGCGATCCGCTGTACACGCCCCACGGCATCTGACATGCTCACCTTGGGTGCGCTGTAGAACTTCGCGGCGTATTGCAAATCAAACCCGCTGATTACCGCTGGGCCAAGTCGTCGTTCCATTTTGATGAGATTGTCCAAACGCACCATCTCACCATTCCCGGCGCGCAGGTAAATACGCGCCAAGTCTTCGGGATGCTGCAAACTGCCGTCAGCTGCTTTCAAGCGAATGTCGTAGCGCTCTGCATCGCCAGTGCGGTCATTGAAACGGGCGATGTCTAATCCGCCTGCGAGAATATTCACCGCTTGCGCGACATCGCGCGCCGAAAGACCGAGGCTTGTCACCCGCTCGCGGCTCAACGCTGTTTCGAGTTGCGGCAGATCCAGTTGCAATTCCAGATCCACCCTCCCCAGGCTCGGATCGCTAGCCAGTTCCTTGTTGAGGGCATTGGCGAGTTGGCCCACCTGATTCAAATCCGGACCGGCGAGAACAAATTGCAGGGGTTCGCCGCGCTGGCCACCTACAGTCGAGCGTGGCCCGGGAAAGGCCTCCACTCCGGGGATTGTCGCCAGTTCAACGCGCAGCACGTCTATCAGCTCCTGTTGCGTGATCGTGCGCTTATTCCAGGGGGCCATGGTGATATCAGCGAAGCCTTTATTGACTTGCCCTGTCTGGTCGGTGCCGATGGTGCTGAACGTACCAACGATTTCGGGATGCCGTGCCAGGACTGCCTCAATATCTCGCAGACGTGCATCGGCATACTCAATACCTGTTCCGAGGGGCGTCTTGAAGTTCACCAGAAAACGTCCCTCGTCCTGTACCGGCATGAAACCCCCGCCGAGGTGTGCGAAGAACCAGCCGCTGCCAACCACGACCGCCACGGTGATGGCGACCACCGTCCACCGGAAACGCAAGGCGCGGTCCAACAAAACGCGATAAACCGTATCCATGGCATGAAAGCCACGCTCCAGAAAGCTGGAGACACGACCGGTGGATGGTGTCACCCGCAGGTGTCGCGCGCACAGCATGGGTGTCAGAGTCAGGGCGACGAACAGCGAAACCAGCACCCCCGCACTGACGACCACGGCAAATGCCTGAAAGAAACGCCCTATGATGCCGCCCATGAAGATAACCGGAGCAAATATCGCCACCAGTGTCAGCGAGGCGGCCATCACCGCAAACTCGACTTCCCGTGTGCCATTCAAGGCTGCGCTTACGGGGTCGGAGTCGAGGTGTACACGATGACGGTAGATGTTCTCCAGCACCACTATCGCATCATCCACGACAACACCAATGAGCAGCAGCAAGCCAAGCAGGGTCATGGTATTGAAGGTGAAGCCGGCGAAATACATCACGGCCACCGCGCCCAGCAAAGACACCGGGATGGCCATGGCTACGATCAGAGTGGAGCGCAGATTGAGCAGGAAGAGCCAGACCACCAGCGCGGTGAATAGCGTCCCGGTCAGGAGGTGTTCTTCGAGTGCGGCGACAATTTCCCGGATCAGGCTCGCGTCATTGCTTGCGACCGACAAGGTCATGCCAGCAGGAAGTTGCGGAATGATTTCCCGTTCCAGACGGCGCTCCACCTCGTTGGCGACGGCAACGGCGTTGGATCCACTCACTTTCACCACGCCGATGCCCACGGCCGGTTTGCCCATATAGCGTGCCAGTTGCCGGTTGTCCGCCAGCCCATCTTCCACCGTCGCGATGTCGGCGAGGCGGATGGGTGCCCCGCCCCGATAGGCCACGATCAGTTTTTCAAGTTCGGGGGCACTGTGAAACTCCAGGTCAAGCTTGATCAGATCTTCGTGCTTGCCACCCACCAGAAAGCCACCCGGCAAACGTACGTGTTCGGCATCGAAGGCACGCGTCACGTCCTGGATCGTGATGCCTTGGCCCGCCATGCGTTCCGGGTCCAGACTGACCCGCAGGGTGCGTTCTCTATCGCCCCCAAGACGTACCTCGCCCACTCCGTTAACCGTTTCCAGCCGCTTCTTGATGACGTTACGGGCATATTGATTAAGCTGTTGCGGCGTGCGATCCCCTTGCAATGCCAGCCAAATGATCGGCGTCGCACCGATCTCGACTTTTGCCACGATCGGTGGCTTGGCTTCGCGAGGCAGCCGATTGAGCACTTGATTGACCTTGGCCTGCACTTCATTGAAGGCTGCGCCGAGGTCCTTCTCCATCGCGAATCGAACGCTGATGAGCGAGACCCCGGATGCCGAGGTTGATTCCACGTGTTCTATGCCAGGAACGCTATTGACGGCTGACTCAATGACCTTGGTAATGCTGGAATTCACAATCTCCGGGTCACCACCGGGCAGGGCAGTGGTAATGGAAATCATGGGGAAATCAATGTTGGGGTAACGATCGACACCGATGCGCTGAAAACTGATCAGACCAAACAGGACCAGCACCCCCGACAGCATGTACGCCAGCACGTGGCGCTTTACGGAAAGTTCCGGCAGATTCATGGTGCGCTCTTGACGGTCCGCACAGCAGCACCGTCACTGAGATAGGCAGCGCCATCGACTGCGACCGTCTCCGGACCGCTCAGGCCAGACAGGATTTCCGCCATGCCATCCTTGCGTTCCCCAATGCGTACGATGACCTGGCGTGCTTTGTCTTCACTGACGACATATACCACTTCGCCGGCTGGCCGGCGAACGATACTCGATTCAGGCACGAGCAAGGCGTTTTGTCGAACGTCGATTTCGACGAAACCGGTGACGCTAGCTCCGGCGCGCCAGGCACTAGGATTGGGGAAATCGACAACAGCCGTAATGGAACGGCTTCCAGCGCCAACCATGGGACGCAGTTCAGTGACTACTGTGCTCACTTTTTCGTCAGGCGCGATTGGGCTGACGAGTGCGACTTTCATTCCCGCGCGTAGATGCCGTGCCACAGTCTCTGGAAATGGCAACTGCGCGCGCAGGTTACCGCCTTGCGCGATAAGAAACAGTGGCGTGCCCTCTTTGACGTGATCACCGACCGATACTTTGCGCGATTCGACCGTACCCGTAATCGGGGCGAGCACAACAGCCTTGGCGAGACGATCACGCGCCATGACGAGCCGGGACTGCGCGGCTTCACCGGCGGCCTCTTGCGCGGCAAGTTGCGATGCGGATGCATCCAGCACGGCACGGGAAATGAAGTTGCGCGCGACAAGATCCTTGTTCCTTTCCAGAGTGCGGCGGTCCTGGGCGATTTGGGCGTCGAGACGCGCGACATCGGCAGTAGCTGCCCGCTCTTCCTGAGTCAGTTGTGTGGTCTCCAGATGGGCGAGTGGGGTGCCTGCCTGCACCTTGTCACCGGCATCGTGAAGGATGGCGATGATGCGACCAGGCACTTCCGCGGACACCTCAGGAGTTGCGCGCGATTCGACCCGCCCTACGGAGTCCAGCACCACCGGGACATCACGCCGCATCACCTGGGCAAGAGTTACTAGGGTGCCTTTCGTCTCGGCAGGCGGCGGAACTGTTTTCTTGACGCAACCGAAAAGAAGTGTAGGAGCCACGATGATGAGTGCGAGGATAACGAAAGGCGTCTTCATTTTTGATCTCCGTCCGCAAACAGTTGGGCGAGTAGTGCCATGGCGTGTTTGGCAATGAATTTCGGCTGGTCGAGGGTCGTGTGCCATCCCGGCAGGAAACGACGCATGGGTGCGGTCTCCATGTGGTACATGACCAGCGCGCAGATGGATATAGCTACCATATGGGAATCATGTGCGGGGGCGATTTCCTTCGCGAGCGTCAGCAGTGCATCAAAGGGTTCGGCAAACACTTCCTCGGCGAGTAGTTTCAGTCGTGTCTCATTGCCATCAATGCGCTCACGCTGCAACAGCGCAAGAAAGTCGGGATCACGACCCATGCCCTCGGCTAGGGTCTCGACGAATCGATTCAGTCGTTCCAGTGGCGTGCCGGGAATAGCGATCGCCTGCGTCAGCACCACCGACTTGTCCTTGAACGCATAGGCCATGGCCGCGAGGTACAGGGCTTCCTTGTCAGCAAAGTGGTGGTACAAGGCCGCCGCCTGCATTTCAACTTCTGCCGCGATATCGCGCATCGATACGCCGTGGAATCCCAAACGGGCAAAAAGCGGAATCGCCCGTTCCAGGATGTCTTCGCGTGTGCTGATTAACCCTTGCGTCACCATTGGCTATGCACCCAAAGAATAATGAACTTAACGAACGTTCATTAAACATCGATTCACGTCATTGCGCAACAGCTGTCTTGACCGATGCTGAACAGAGCCCATTCTCGGCCCGTCGCTCGGCGGATGGCTCACCGAGTATTACAACTGGCGCTGGGTGTTCTACATCAACCTGCCATTCGGCCAGTTCGCATTGTCCGGCCTAGCCATTTTTGTACGTGAAACACCGATTTGACCACGAACGACGGTTTGATCTGCTCGGCTTCTGCCCTGCTGAGCATCGGCATCGGCGCCCTGCAGATGATGCTGGATCGCGGCGAGTCACTCGACTGATTCGCCAATCCGGAAGTGGTCATCGAAGGGGCGCTCGCCGGCGTCGCGCTTTATCTCTTCATCGCGCACATCTTTACCCACGAGCACCCGTATGTCGAACCGACCATGTTCAAGGATCGCAATTTCACGGTCGGCCTGTCTCTTTTCTTTATCGTCGGCATCTTTCTGCTCGCGACGATGGCCTTGCTGTCGCCCCTCATGCAGCCCCCCCATGGGCTACCTGGTAATCGACATCGGATTTCTGTTGGCCCCGCGCGGCGTTGGCACCATATTTGCCATGATCGCTGTCGGCAAACTTTCCGGCAAGGTGGACGAGCGCTCCATGATTGTCCTCGGACTATTGATGATGAGTTATTCCCTCTGGCCTTGTGGCTGGGGCATGAAAGCGCCACCACTGCGCATCGCTACGTCGAGGCCGATCTCGCAATGAAGGAAAAAGCTCTCGCACGATTGGAGGCACCCGACACTACCATCCGTCGATTCAAGGCTCACGACTCGCTCATGCTCTTTCTTCAGACGCTGTAACATGCAAACCAGCGCCGCGTCCAACAACAACCGCAGGCGCAGCGATTCCATAGGTCAGTGCACATAGTTTCAAACTGTGCATAGGGGTCGGGTGGAGACAGCCGACTTTAGGTTACCTGCCATTCAGATTTTCGGGGGTGCCAAATTTTGGTACCGAAAAATCTACGGCGGCTTTGGGAGGAGGAGCAGTCACCCAACCCAGCGATCCTCGTTAGCGAAATTGGCAAGAAAAGCTCGCGGCGTCGAAAAATACCTACGACCGCAAACGCGGCA
>CAZFSH010000105.1:0-9109 GCA_964521935.1 uncultured Propionivibrio sp. | reverse complement strand
CGCGGCATCGGTCATCTCGATGGGCCTGATTTCGCTGCCTATCATGCTGCGCTTTGGCTACGACCGGCGGCTCGCCTCGGGAGTGATTGCCGCCTCGGGCACGCTGGCGCAAATCATCCCGCCCTCACTGGTACTCATCATCATTGCCGACCAGTTGGGTCGTTCGGTGGGTGATATGTACAAAGGTGCCTTCATCCCCGGGTTTGTGCTCACCGGCTTATACATTCTGTACGTCATGGGCATGACCATTTTCGTGCCCAAAGCAGCGCCGGCGCTGCCCCCCGAGGCACGCAAGTTCCGCGAGCCCAACGGCAATAGCGGGGCGATATCACTGCTGGTACTCACGGCGATATCAACCGCTGCCGCGCTAGGCTGGGCGATGCAGCAGGACGCGACCAAGCCGACCGATGAACTGATTGTCATCGCCATGTCGATCGGTATGGCCGTGGCGTTCTTTGCCGCCATAGCCAATAAGCTCAGCAAACTCGGGCTGCTGTCGCAAATGGCCGAACGCGTGACCTTCGTCCTGATCCCTCCGCTGGCGCTGATTTTTCTCGTGCTGGGAACCATTTTCATCGGCGTGGCCACACCAACCGAAGGTGGCGCCATGGGCGCCGTGGGCGCGCTGATCATGGCGCTGTCACGTCAGCGGTTGTCGTGGTCGCTGCTCAAGCAAGCGATGGATTCGACCGCCAAGCTGACCACCTTCGTGGTTTTCATCCTCGTCGGTGCTCGTGTCTTCTCGCTCACCTTTTATGGCGTTGATGGTCACCGCTGGGTCGAACACTTGTTGACCGACCTGCCGGGCGGGCAGATCGGTTTTCTGATTGTGGTCAACCTGCTGATCTTTTTCCTGGCCTTTTTCCTCGACTTTTTCGAGCTGTGCTTCATCGTCGTGCCCCTGCTCGCGCCAGTGGCCGATAAGCTCGGCATTGACCTGATCTGGTTTGGCGTACTCCTGGCGGTGAATATGCAAACGTCCTTCATGCACCCGCCCTTTGGCTTCTCATTGTTCTACTTGCGCTCGGTCGCGCCCAATTCGCCATACCGAGACACTGTCACGGGGAAAATGACCGAGCCCGTCACCACGGGGCAAATTTACTGGGGAGCCATTCCCTTTGTCATGATCCAGATCGTCATGGTTGGCCTGCTGATCGCCTTCCCTGAACTGGTAGGGCATGACCCGCGCCTGACCGAAGCGCAATATGAGCAGCAAAGCGAAGTCATCGATTTGCAAAAAATGCTGGGCGACGATGCCGGCAATAACGTCGGAGAAACTCCCCCTCCCGCGAACAGCGACGACCCCGGCGATGCGCTCACCCGTGCCATACAGGAAGCCAACAAAGCGGCCACGCCCACTCCGTAAGCAGAGCGTCTCGCCCAACAACAAGCCCCGCACTTGGCGGGGCTTGTTGTTGGGCGGAGCGAAACGTCAGCGCTACAGGCTTGTCAGCGCGCTTACTTGACGCGCGACTGCAGGAACTGATCCATACCCAGTTCGGCAACGCTGAACCACTGGTTCTGCGACTTCTGATACTTGAGGTACTCGGTGTAGATTTTCTTGAACGCCGGATTTTTGGCCGACTCGTCAGCGTAGAGTTCGACGGCCGCTTTGTAGGCCGCATCGAGAATGTCCGCCGAGTAACGCTTGAGCTTGACCCCCTGGTTGACCAAGCGGAACAATGCTGGCGGGTTTTTGTGGTCGTACTCCGCCATCATGTTGACGTTCGACTCATAAGACGCCGCGATAAATGCTTCCTGGTATTCCTTGGGCAGCTTCGCCCAAGCGTCCTTATTGACGAAGAAGTGGATGACCGGGCCCGGCTCCCACCACCCCGGAAAGTAGTAATTTTTGGCGACCTTATAGAAGCCCAGCTTTTCGTCATCGTAGGGGCCAACCCACTCGGCTGCATCAATGGTGCCTTTTTCCAGCGCCGGATAAATATCCGAGCCAGGAATCTGCTGTGTGACCATGCCCAGTTGCGAGAACACGGCACCGCCCAAACCGGCGATGCGCATTTTCACGCCTTTGCAATCAGCCAGCGAGTTGATTTCCTTGCGGAACCAGCCGCCCATCTGCACGCCGGTGTTGCCGCCCGCGAACGAGAGGATGTTGTAGTTACTGTAAAACTCGTCGAGCAGTTTCTGGCCGCCACCGTAGTAAATCCACGCATTCATCTGGCGCGCGTTCATGCCGAACGGAATGGCGGTACCCAAGGCAAAACTACGATCCTTGCCGACAAAATAATAAGAGCAAGTATGGCAGCATTCGACGGTGCCATTCTGCGTTACGTCGAGCGCCTGGGGCCCGGGGGCAATTTCGCCGCTGGCGAATACCTGAATATCAAACTTGCCGCCAGTCAGCGCCTTGACGCGATTGGCCAGCGTTTCAGCGCCACCATAAATGGTGTCGAGACTCTTGGGGAAGCTGGAGGTCAAGCGCCACTTGATGGTGGGGGCTGACTGGGCAATGGCAGGCGCAGCGCCTGCTGCGAGAATGCCGGTGAGGCCGGCGTGCTGCAAAAATTTGCGACGTTCCATACCTATCTCCTTGGTTTTATGGCGGCCCTGCACCGGCAGGGCAACACTGAAATACTACACCCCGTCCGCCGGCTCGGTGCGCCGCGTGGTGAGAAAAATTCCGACAAACACCAGCGCAATTCCGACACCGTGATACCAATACGGCCGCTCTCCGAGAAACACCGCCGAGAGCAGCGTCACGAATACCGGCATCAGGTGAATGAACAGCGAGCCGCGTGCCGGACCCACTGCCGCGATACCTGCATTGAAAAACACATAGCCCAGAAAACCGGGCACGATGCCGGCATAAAGAATGCCGGCCAGCGAGGCCGTGTGCCAATGAATGCTGCGCCCAGAAGCAATTTCCCACGCATAAACCGGTGCCAGTACCAGCAAGCCAACAGCCATGAATACCGCCAGAATCAGCATCGGCGCCACCCCCGCCGGACGCCACTGGAGACCAACGGTATAAAAGCCCCAAATCAGCACCGCCGCCAGCATCCAGACATCGCCCTGATTAAGACGAAACGCCAGCAAGGTATCGGCACTGCCATGGCTGATCAAGGTCATGACGCCAATCAGCGAAACCAGCACGCCAACCGCCTCCGCTCGCGTTAAACGACGTCTGAAAAAAACAAAAGCCAAAGCAATCGTCGCCACCGGGATAAACGAGTTGAGCATCGTCGCACTGGTTGCCGTGGTGTATTGCAAGGCAATGTAGGCGAAGGTGTTGTAGCCACCCACCCCCAGCGCACCGAGCATCACCAGTGGTCGCCAGTGCGCCCGCACAATCGGCCACTGCGTTTTCAGATGCGGCAAGGCCAGAGGCAACACACACAGAAAGGCGATCGCCCAGCGCCAGAAAGCCAGCGCGATAGGCGGCACATCAGCGCGCATGCCACGGCCAATCACCATATTGCCGGCCCAGAACAAGGAGGTCAGCGTCAGCAGCACATAGGGGTTAAAGCGGGCGGTGGTGAACAAGCGCATCATGGTCACATAATAGGACGAAGCGTCACAGTAAGTGACCGATACAAAAATAGCGAGGAGACACCGACATAAACCCAGCCCGCTAAAAAGCGCCGTGTCACAGCGGCTGACTTTTGCCTGCGCCAGCGGTTGCACTAACCAGTCTTACTGCCCCAGCCACTCCGCTCAACGTGAATAAAAAGAGGATCACCATGCGTCGACATTTTCTCCGCCTCACTCTGCTGCTCAGTTCCTTGATCACCGTCCCTGCGCCAGCGCTGGCATGGAGCAATCACAGCTTGCTCACATGGGTTGCGTTGAGCGATATGCCTGAAACAAAAAATGCCCAGGTCAAGGTCGAACGGCTGGAGGACTTTCTGGCGGCAGAAGCTGGCAGCCTGGAAACGGTACTCGCCGCCGAAGAAGCCTGGGCACGCGCCAATGTGCCCGAGTACCCGGCACGGCCCGAGGCACTTGCCTGGAAAGCCACCACGGCAGCCAGTGAAGCCCGCGGGCGTTTTGTTGCCGCACTGCGCATCAACCCCAACACGCCGCTGCCCTTATTTCTGCAGCTTCCCCCCGGCGAAAAAGCCGGTACGCGTGAAATGTCTTACCGACTGGTCACCACGCTGACGGGTTCCACCTCCACGCGCGATGCGCTGTTCCGCAAGCTCGTTCCGGGCGACAGCGTCGCGATCAATGATGTCATTGCCAGTGCCACCGACGAACCCGACTACGGCATGGACATCGGCCTGTGGGAAGACAACAACACCGACTACGGCAAAACCTATGGCTTCGGCAAGCAGCCGTTCGGCAATCCGGCACTCGAATTTGCCACCCAGGCACCGTTTCACATGGGCTTCTATCACGAGTCTGCCATCACCTACGCGGCGGGCAGCTTTCTCAAGCGCACCTACCCCGAATATCGCATCCACCTTTACCAGACGCTGGCCGCGCATGCACTGAAAACCGGCCACCCGTATTGGGCCTGGCGCTTCGCCGGCTGGGCGCTGCATTACGTCGGCGACTTGACCCAACCGTATCACAGCAGCGTCTTACCCGGCGTTGGCGTGCCCACGATGCTGGGCATCAATGCCATCGCCATGATCGGCTTTCCGCAGTTAAAAAATCAGGCCATTACCCTCGTCTCGAACCGGCACCTTTCGATCGAGCATTACCAGTACTACCGTGTGCGTGAAGCGCTGCTGCAACAACGCACGGATGATTCCCTGCTGCGCAGCCTGCGCGATAGCCGTGCTGATAATCAGTACCCGGCTTATACCGAGCGCTCGACCCGCGAGGTGATTGCCCGGGAGGCCCACGCGGCGGCGGCGAAGCTCGACGCCACGCTGGAAACCAGCTTCCCCGATAAATACACACGCGATCCCGGTTTTGAACTCGGTGCGGCCAAAGAAGACATCAATATGTGGGCGGTCGCACAACAGTCGCCAGAATCTGCACAAAAAGCGCTAGAACAGGTCAGCAGCGAACTCCTCGCTCACTTCGGGCGGCACACCCGCGCCTTTATTCGCCAACTGGGAAAAAAATGATGCCCATATCCCTATTATTAGCGATGTTTCTTTTCCCAATGTTAGGCAAAATCGCGACGCGCACAGTTCCAGTGCGCGGAAATCTGCACCGCGCACTGCATTGAACTACCCAATAATGATTACCGCTTACTAATAGGTAATCGACTTACTTTCTACGCATCGCTCTGCCTGACGAAATGATCCCCTGTGCTTTACATTGACGCCGACGACAGTCTGGGTGCCCTGCTCAAGGAGCTGGCTGCCGAGGCACGGCGCCCTTTGCACGTTTTTCGCCAGCGCGAGGATGCCCTCGGGGCCTTGCACGCCCAGCAAACCCCTTACGCTATCGCGGTAGTCGGGAGCACGCTGGCCGATACCGACGGCCTGGATTTAATCGACAACATCCGGCAGATCGACGCGCATAGCACCCTGCCCATCGCCTTTGTCATGCCCGAGCGCGACCTCGAACTGGCGCGTAAAGCCCTGCATCTGGGCGCCACCGAGATTTTTCTCGAAACCGATCATCCCGCCCTCGCTTCAATGGTGCGCAGCTGCTTTAACCCGCAAGCCACGGGCGAATTCCGTGGTCGGGTGCTGGTCGTGGAAGACTCGCAACTGCACGCACAACATATTGCCAGCCTGTCTCAGGAACTGGGTTTTGACGTCGATGCCTGCACCACCACGGAAGAGGGCAACGCCCTGCTGGCCGAGCATGACTATGCGCTGGCGCTGATAGACGTGGTGCTCGGTGGCATGCAAAGCGGCTTGAGCCTCGTGCGCTCGATACGTGCGCAGCCCGGCACCAGTGCCGACACGCCCATCATCGTGATGTCCGGATTTAATGATGCCGCCCGGCGCATCGAAGCGCTGCGCAGCGGTGCCGACGACTACCTCGACAAACCTTTCGCCGACGAAGAGTTTTTCTGGCGCGTGCGGCGCGTGATCCCGATGAACTCGCCGGCGCGAGTGCCCACCAATCTGCCACCCGACTTTGACGCCATGCAAGTTGATTGGCTGCGCTATGGCCTCTCGCAACGCGAAATGGACGTCTGTGGCGGCCTCGTGCGCGGCCTGTCTGACCGAAAAATTTCTCAGGAGCTCGGCGTATCGTTCTGGACAGTGCGCACTCACGTCAGCAGCATCTTCGCCAAACTGCAGTTGCTCAACCGCCGTGAATTACTAACGCGCTACCTGCCCAACCGCTAAGCGCGCGACCCTAAGCGCGACCATTAGCGCTACCCTGACCTCGGTCAAGAACGCGGCCGTGAGACAAATTTCTCCACCTCCACCAGCAGGCCTGCCAGCACCGCGATGGCAATAATGGCACACCAGTCGGCCACGCCTATTGGCGCTGTCGCAAAGCTCTGATTAAACGCCGGCAGGTAGGTAAACAGCCCCTGCAAACCGAGCATGCTGGCCACGCCGCCCCAAATCCACGGGTTGCTCGTCGGACTCACCGACCATAAGGGCGCGTTGAGACTACGGCAGTTGAAGAGAAACGCGACTTCCACCAGCACAAAGACATTCGCCGCCACCGTCCGCGCCTCGTCGATTGAGCGCCCTTGCGCCAATACCCAGTCAAACAAGCCAAACGCCCCCCCCAAGGTGAGCAAACTGATTAGCCCGATGCGCACCAGCAAGCGCCGATCCAGTACCGGCGCCCCCGGTACGCGCGGCGGCCGGCGCATGATGCCCGGCTCTACCGGCTCAAAGGCCAAGGCCATGCCCAGCAACACCGCGGTGGACATATTGATCCAGAGAATTTGCAAGGGCGTGATCGGCAACTGCGCCCCCCAAAACACCGCCACGAGAATGACCATGCCTTCCGCAGCGTTGGTGGGAATCGTCCAGGTAATGAACTTGATCAGGTTGTCATAAACGCCGCGCCCGGCCTCGACCGCATCAGTCAGGGTGGCAAAATTATCATCGGTCAGCACCATAGCGGCAGACTCCTTGGCCACCTCGGTGCCGCCCAGGCCCATGGCCACGCCAATATCGGCCTGCTTCAGCGCCGGTGCATCATTAACGCCGTCGCCCGTCATCGCCACCACCTCCCCTTGGGCTTGAAGTGCGCGCACCAGACGTAACTTTTGCTCGGGCTCTACGCGGGCAAAAACATCAATCTCACGACTGCACTGGCGCAATGCCTCGTCGGACAGCTCGGCCAATTCACGACCGGTGAGTACCCGCGCCACACTCGCTGGAGCAGGAACGATCGCCAGCTGCGCCGCAATCGCGCGGGCGGTAGCCGGATGGTCGCCGGTAATCATCTTCACCCGAATGCCGGCTGCATGGCAGGCGCGCACCGCCTCCAAGGCCCGCTGACGCGGTGGATCGATCATGCCGACCAGGCCCAGACAAACCAGTCCCGTGGGAAGCTGCGCCGGCGCCAGTGCTACATCCTTGGCGCGCGCCAAAACCAACACGCGCAAACCGCGCTCGGCCATCGCCAGCGCGGCGGCATGTTCTGCCGCCGACTCCCCCAAACACGCCGGCAAGAGTTTTTCCGGCGAACCTTTGACGAACACCACGCGCTCGCCATTCACGACATGCTGCGTTGCCGAGAATTGATGATCCGCATCAAAAGGCAGCTCATCAGTGCGTGGGCAGTCGCGTGTCAGCGCCGCCAGATCAATACCGCCCTTAGCCGCCAGCACCAGCAGCGCGCCTTCGGTCGGGTCACCGACAATCCGCCACATGCCACCATCCTGCACGAGCTGCGCATCGTTGCAGAGAGCGCACGCCTGCAGCAAGTCCGACAACGAGGACGCCGTCGCCGGCGACATAGCTACGGAAATCTCCCCTTCGGGGGCATAGCCCTGCCCGGTCACGGTGCGCACTTCACCGGCCGTAAACAGCTCCGTCACGGTCATGGCATTTTCAGTCAGGGTACCGGTTTTATCGGTACAGATCACCGTAGTGCTGCCCAAGGCTTCAATCGCGGGTAGGTGGCGCACAATCGCCCGGCGCTTGGCCATGCGCCCGACGCCTATCGCCAATGTCACGGTCATCGCCGCGGGCAGGCCTTCGGGAATGGCGCCCACCGCCAAAGCCACCACGGCCATGAACATATCGATAGCGGCACTGCCACGTGCCATACCCACCACAAAGGTCAAGGCGCCAAGCGCGAGAATCGCAAGCAGCAGTTGATTGGAAAACTGGGTCATCTTCTTGACCAGCGGCGTTTCCATCGTCGGCGCCTGCGCGATCAACTCCGCGATATGCCCGGTGACGGTTGTCTGGCCCGTCGCCACCACCAGCCCTCGGCCACGACCAGCCACCACCATGGTGCCGGCGTAGCCCATGTTCTGCCGTTCAGCCAGCCCGGCCTCGGCGCTCAGCGGCGCAGTCTGCTTTTCCACCGGCAAGGATTCGCCAGTCAAGGCGGCTTCGGCGGTGCGCAAGCCCTTGCCGTAAAGCCAGCGCAGATCTGCCGGCACTTTGTCACCGGCGGCCAGACTAACAATATCGCCCGGCACCAGCTCGCGCGCATCAAGGCTCTGCTGGCGCCCATCACGCAGCACCAGTGCGCTCGCGGCCAATACTCTGGCCAGCGCCGCCAAGGCTGCCTCGGCCTTGCTTTCCTGAATGACGCCAATCGCTGCGTTAATGACGACAACAGCCAGAATGACGCTGGCGTCCACCCACTCCTGCAACAGCGCCGTGATCGCGCCCGCACCCATCAACACCAGAATCAGAGGCTGGCCCAACTGCGCCAGCGTACGCGTCCACAGGTTGCGCGATGTCGCGGGTGCTGTCTGGTTGTACCCGTAGCGCTGCTGCCGCTTGACCACCTCGGCCTGCGGCAGCCCCTGCTCGGGATTGACGCCTAACTCGGCGCACGCCGCATCGGTAGTGAGCGCGTGCCAATGTGCCGTCATGACAGGTCTGGAATCATGGCAGGTCAGTTGCCGGCAATGGTCATGCGGTCGATCAGGATCGAGCCCACTTGCTTGGAGCCACGCACGAGTACATCTTTGCCCACCGACTGTATGCCCATGAACATGTCGCGCAGGTTGCCGGCAATGGTGATTTCTTCCACCGGATAAGCGATCTCACCGTTTTCCACCCAGAAGCCGGCGGCGCCGCGC
>CAZFSH010000104.1:6446-9137 GCA_964521935.1 uncultured Propionivibrio sp. | reverse complement strand
ACCTATGTGCCGGCACGCAATACCATCATGCTGTCCTTGGCGCTGGGGCTGGCGGAAGTGCTGCAAGCGCGCGACGTGTTTGTCGGCGTCAATGCCGTCGATTATTCCGGCTACCCCGACTGCCGGCCGGAGTTTGTGGCGGCGTTTGAAACCTTGGCCAATCTGGCCACCAAGGCCGGGGTTGAAGGCCATAAGCTGACCGTGCATGCGCCGCTGCAGGTCATGAGCAAGGCTGAGATCATTCGTGCCGGCAGCGCGCTGGGGGTCGATTACGGCCTGACGGTCTCGTGCTATCAGGCCGACGATGCCGGCCGTGCCTGTGGCGTGTGTGATTCCTGCCGCTTGCGCAAAGAGGGCTTTGCCGAAGCTGGCGTGCCTGACCCGACGCCGTATCAGTGATCCGCTAATTAGTGATCGCGTAATGAGTGATCACGCAATGTCCGCGCGACGACGAGGTTGGTGACGCGGCTGGCGCCATGTGCTTTGAGTACGCGGGCGACTTCGTTGAGCGTCGTGCCGGTCGTCATGACGTCGTCGATCACCAGAATGTGTTCGCCATCAAAGCGCTGGTGGGCCGCGAAGGCCCCCTTCATGTTGTTGTGCCGCTCCCGCCATGGCAGCTCCACCTGCGCTGTGGTGTGGCGTTGACGGCTCAGGCTGTGCAGATCCATCGCAATGTTCAGCGTGCGGGATAGTGGTCTGGCTAGCTCGACGGCCTGATCAAAGCCACGTTCAGCCAGCCGTTGTGCCGACAGCGGCATGGGAATCAGCCGGTCGATCGGTGGCCGCTGCGCGCTGAGCAGGCTGTGGGCCAAAAAGTCAGCCGCTGTGAGACGGCGCCCGTACTTCATCTGTTGTACCAGCTGGTCTATCGGCTGCGCATAGGCAAAGATGGCGAGGCTGGCGTCGTAATACGGCGGTTCGCTCAGGCAGCGGCCACAGGGCTGCTCGGGGTTTTCTGCCGCGGTATGCGGGTGAGCGCAGACGGGGCAGCTCGGTGCCGGTAAATAGGGCAGGGTTTCTGCGCAGCCGGCGCAGAGAAAATCACCGGCGCTGTCCTGGTCGCAAACCAGGCACAAGCGCGGCAAAAGCAGATCAAGCACCTGTTGTAACAAGGGTTTTTTCGTGGGCATGGCGACGGCATTGTCGTCAGTCTTACTTCCGTATGAAATTGACAAGCTGCCCCCCTTCGCCCAAGATTCCGCCCTCTTCGATTGTAGCGAGCCGCTCATGACTGCCGTTTTGCATCATCACCCGATTAAAAAAGCTCCCGCCACCCAAGCCCATGGTGCGGCTCCCGCCACCGTTGAGCGCGTCAGCGTGGCCGAACTGGTGGCGCTGTTTGAGCTGCCCTTCAACGATCTGCTGTTCAAGGCGCAGACTGTGCATCGCCAGCATCATGATGCCAACAAGGTTCAGCTGTCCACGTTGCTGTCGATTAAAACCGGTGGTTGTGCCGAAAACTGTGGCTATTGCTCGCAGTCTGCGCATCACGGCGAAGCCGAGCGGGAAAAGCTGCTTGACGTGGAGGCTGTCGTTGCCGCCGCGCAAGCGGCGAAAGATAATGGCGCCACGCGCTTTTGCATGGGTGCGGCCTGGCGCGGGCCCAATGACAAGCACCTGGAGGCGGTCGAAGCCATGGTCAAGGCGGTCAAGGGCATGGGCATGGAAACCTGCGTGACGCTGGGCATGCTGCGTCCCGGTCAGGCAGAGCGTCTCAGGGACGCTGGTCTCGACTACTACAACCACAATCTCGACACTTCGGCCGCGCATTACGACAAGATCGTGACCACGCACACGCATGCTGACCGTCTGGATACGCTGGCCAAGGTGCGCGATGCCGGTGTCAAGGTGTGTTGTGGCGGCATTGTCGGCATGGGCGAAACGCGTGCCGACCGTGCCGCGCTGATCGCCGAGCTGGCCAATATGGAAACGCCGCCGGAGTCAGTGCCGATCAACAACCTCGTGCCCATGCCGGGTACGCCGCTGGAAGGCGTGGCGCCGATTGATCCGTTTGAATTTGTGCGCACTATTGCTGTGGCACGCATCGCCATGCCGGGCTCGATGGTGCGTTTATCGGCGGGGCGTCAGCAGATGAACGACGAGTTGCAGGCCCTGTGCTTCCTCGCCGGAGCCAACTCGATTTTCTACGGTGACAAACTGCTGACGGCGGGCAATCCCGAAGCGGAGCGTGACGCCAGTCTGTTCAAGCGCCTGAGCTTGCAGGCGCTGTAAGCGCTCCAGCGTCTCAGTCCCAGCCACCGTGCAACGCGAATTCTCCCGCGCTGCGGCCAGCTATGACGCGGCGGCCGTGCTGGCACGCGAAACCGGCCTGCGTCTGGGCGAGCGGCTGAGCTACACCAAGATTTCTCCCGCGCGCGTGGCCGATATTGGCTGCGCGACCGGCGACGGCGTCCGTGACCTGCAGCAGCGCTACCCGCAGGCGCTGGCGCTGGCGGTGGATTTCGCTTACCCGATGCTGCAAGCGGTCCGCCGGCAGGTGCCCTGGCTGGCGCGCTGGCGCGGCAAGGGGCCGCAGTTGCTGCAGGCTGATGCACGGCAGCTGCCGCTGGCTGACGGCTCGCTTGGGTTGGTGTGGTCCAACCTCGTGCTGCACTGGCTGGAAGACCCTTCGCCGGCGTTTCGTGAAATGCATCGGGTACTCGAAACCGGTGGTTTGATTACGTTTGC
>CAZFSH010000104.1:1957-6346 GCA_964521935.1 uncultured Propionivibrio sp. | reverse complement strand
GCCACTGTGGCCGCGTGTGCCGATGATGATCTGGTCGCAGGCTTTCTCCGCGGCAAATTCCTGAATCAGCGCGGCACTCTCACCCACTCGTACATGTGTCTGGGCGGTGATGCCGGCGGCTTGCAGGCGCGCCGCCGCCGGGGCCAGTGCTTTGTCGCCTTCCTCGCGGTGGTAATCCTGCAACTGGGCGGCGCTGACAAAGCGGCTGATGTCGCCATGCAAGGACGGTTGCACGGTAAGCAGGTGTACGGTTGGCAGGGTTTTCCATTCGGGTAACTGGCGCACCAGCCAGTCGATCGCCCGCAGGGCGTGGTCGGAACCGTCAATGGGTACGAGTAAGGTCTGGGTCATGGTTTCAGCTCCGGAATATCGGCGACAGGTGTTTTTTCGGCGGCGCGGTTTGCCAGTGCTTTGCCGACGATGACGACCAAGGCGGCGCCTGCGATGGCGCAGGTGGTTTTACCGTAAGGGATGAGGTCGATGAAGCCGGCGGGCAGGGCCGGGTCGGTTGGGATCATGCCACCGCCAATCCAGCCGAGCAGGGCGCCTCCAGCCGTGATGACGATGGGGTAGCGGTCCATCATCTTGAGCACCAACTGGCTGCCCCAGACGACTATCGGGATAGACACCAGAATGCCGAAAATCACCAGCGTCAGGTTGCCATGCGACGCCCCCGCGACGGCAATGACGTTATCCAGGCTCATGACGGCGTCGGCAATGATCACGGTCTTGATCGCTTCCATCAGCGTCGAGGCGGCCGTAATCTCGCCATGCTCCTCCTCGGCTTCCGGCAACAGCAATTTGACGCCGATCCAGAACAGCAACAGTGCGCCGACTATCTTCAGGTAAGGCACCGCCAGCAGTTGCAGGGCGAAGAAAATCATGATCACGCGCAGCACAATGGCGCCCGCAACGCCCCAGAAAATGCCCTTCTTGCGCTGTGCTTCCGGCAGTTTTCGGCAGGCCAGGGCGATGACGACAGCATTGTCGCCACCCAGCAGGATGTCGATCATGATGATCTGGGCAACGGCGATCCAGAAGGCGGCAGTAGTGATATCGAGCATGGGCGTAGCGGCGATGACAGCGGTGGTGAAATCGGCCTTCATGTTACCTGTGGCCACAGCGACGCACACACTTTCTGTTAGATTCCCCAGCCTGCACCTCCACCCTGACAACACGATGAAGCCGACCATTCTGGTCACCCGCCAGCTTTACCCGGAAGTGATTGCACGCCTGCAGGCGTTTGGCGATCTGGACTACCACGACCGCGATGTCCCGCTGAGCCCTGCTGAGTTACTGGTACGGGTGCGCACAGCGCAGGGCATGATCGCCTTGCTGACCGATCGCATCGATGCCGCACTCATTGCCGCGGCGCCGGCGCTGCGCGTCGTGAGCAATGTTGCCGTGGGCTACAACAATATTGATCTGGCCGCCTGCACCGCCGCCGGTGTCGCGGTGACCAACACGCCGGATGTGCTCACCGAAACCACGGCGGATCTGGCCTGGGCGCTGCTCATGGCCTCGGCACGCCGTGTCACAGCGGCTGACTTTTGGACACGCGCCGGCAAGTGGCAAGGCTGGACCTTGCATGACCCGTGGCTGGGGCAGGATGTGCATGGCGCCACGCTGGGTATTCTGGGTATGGGGCGTATTGGTCAGGCTGTGGCGCGGCGGGCGCAGGGTTTTTCCATGCGGGTGATTTATCACAACCGCCGCGCCATTGATCAAGCGCTGGCTAGCGCCGCATGGGTCACCCTGGAACAGTTGCTCGCGGAGTCCGACTATCTCGTCGTGCTGTTGCCCTATTCACCGGCGACGCATCATCGGATCGGTGCCGCCGAGCTGGCGCAGATGAAATCTACGGCGCACCTGATCAATGTGGCGCGGGGTGGTGTGGTCGATGACGTGGCCTTGATCAGCGCGCTGCGTGAGCGGCGCATAGGCGGTGCCGGGTTGGACGTGTTCGAGCACGAGCCGGCACTCAACCCGGATTTTTTCGCTCTCGACAACGTCACGTTGACCCCGCACATCGGCTCGTCAACGCGACCGACGCGCCTGGCCATGGCGATGCGTGCGGCCGATAACCTGATCGCGGCGCTTTCCGGGCAGCGTCCGAAAGATTTGCTCAACCCCGACGTTTATGGAGAACCGCGGTCATGAAAGGTATTTTGTTGTTTGGCCATGGGGCACGCAATGCCGAGTGGGCGGCGCCATTTGTACGCATCCGCGATGAAATTCGCCAGCGCGAACCGGCAACGCCGGTCGAGATGGGCTTTCTCGAATTGATGCGCCCGACATTCGATGAGGCGGTGGATGCGCTGGTGTCAGTGGGTGCGACCGAATTGGTCGTCGTGCCGATCTTCATGGCGGCGGGCAGTCACATCAAGAAAGATCTGCCGCTCATGGCCGGCGCGGCCATGGATCGCCACCCGAGCATCGCCATTACGCTGGCTCCACCCGTAGGCGAAGCAGCCCCGGTGCTGGCTGCCATGGCGCGCTACGCGCTGGACGCCGGTGCTTGAAAAATAGTCGTATATAAGAATATACTGATATAAATGAAAACGACTTCTGCTCCGCTTATGCGTTTATTTGCCCGCTCATTTACCCACTTGCTCTCCTGCACGCGTCCCATGGCAGCGATGGTCGTGTTCGTGACGACTGTGCCATGTGCCGCATTGTCGGCGAACGCTCAAGCTGCGGCCGAGCTGGCCAGCATCGTTGTTGCCACCAGCCCTGCCGATGCCGGCTTTATTGCCGAAGCGCGGGTGGAAGCGGTGCGCGCGGCCACCATCGCGGCGCAAGTGCCTGGGCGGGTGCTGGATATTCGCGTTGAACCGGGGCAGAAGGTAGCGCGCGGTCAGGTGCTCATGACGTTGGATGCGCGCGAGCTTGCGGGTGCCGATGCCGCCGGACAGGCGCAGCTGGCGCAGGCACGGGCGGCGTGGGAGCGCAGTCAGCAACTGCATCGGCAAAAATTCATCAGCCAGTCGGCGCTGGATCAGGCCGAGCTTGCCTATAAAGCGGCGCTGGGCAATGCCGGCGCCAGTGGCGCCAGTTTGTCGCACGCCAGCGTTACCGCACCCATGGCCGGGGTGATTGGTGAGCGCTTGATTGAGGTGGGCGAGCTGGCCTCACCGGGGCGACCCGTGTTGACGGTATTCGATCCGTCGGCCTTGCGGGTGATTGCCGAGGTGCCGCAATCGCGTTTGACCGCGCTACGCGGGAAAAATGAACAGGGCGCAGACAAAGGCGCCAGCGCCATCAAGGCGCGTGTTGAACTGGTCGAATCCGGTCGGCAAATTGCCGTGACGCGTGTCGAAGTGTTGCCCACCGTGGACCGGCAAAGCCACACCGTGACCGTACGTTTGTATCTGGCCGCTGCCGATGGACTGGCACCCGGCATGGCGGTACGCGCGCGCTTGATTACCGGCCTGAGCGAAAAGATGACGGTACCGGCCGAGGCGATTGTCCGTCGCGGTGAAGTGACAGCTGTCTATGTGTTGCCCGCTGAGGCAAATGGGCCTTACCGTCAGCCGCGCTTGCGTCAGGTGCGTCTGGGCGAACGCCAAAGCGATGGGCGTATTGAAGTGTTGGCCGGTCTGGCCGCTGGCGAGCGTATCGCTACCGATGCGGTCAAGGCCGGCATCGCGCAAAAAAACGGCCAGTAGATAGTTCTCACTTTCGCCAATCGCCGTCCCACAGCTACTGACTTTTACCGATCATGGGTCTCTCCGGAACTATTGCCAACACGTTTTTGCGCAATTCACTGACGCCGCTAATTGCGTTGCTGGCGATCCTGCTGGGCATCTTTGCCACGCTGATCACGCCGCGTGAAGAAGAGCCGCAGATCAATGTCACCCTGGCGAATGTCTTTGTGCCGTTTCCGGGTGCGTCGGCGAAAGACGTCGAGGCGCTGGTAGTGCGGCCGGCCGAACAGGTGCTGTCGCGCATGTCGGGCATCAAACATATCTTTTCTACCTCGCGCACGGGCATGGCGGTTTTCGCTATCCAGTTCGAGGTGGGAGAAGATGCCACGGCGGCGTTGGTGCGCCTGTATGACACCGTGCAGGCCAATCGTGACTGGATTTCACCCGAGCTTGGCGTTGGCGAGCCCGTAGTCAAGGCGCGTGCTATTGACGATATTCCTATTGTGGCGCTGAGCTTCCACGCTACTAACCCAGCCATATCAGCCTTTGAGCTGCAGCAGGTGGCGCGGGCGACGGAAACCGAACTCAAGCGTATTCCCGGAACCCGTGACGTGACCAGCATCGGTGGCCCCGGTCACATGGTGCGGGTGCTGGCTGATGCCGACCGTCTGGCGGTGCACAATCTGACCATGCAGGACCTCAAGGCCGCCCTGCAGATTGCTAACGCCTCGCAGCCGTCGGG
>CAZFSH010000104.1:0-1857 GCA_964521935.1 uncultured Propionivibrio sp. | reverse complement strand
AACTACGGCGCTACCGCCACCGAAAAAGCCGAACAGCTGATCGGTAAGCTGATTTTTGCCACCACCTTTGTTGTTCTGTTGGTGCTGTTTACGATGGGGCGACGCGAGGCGGTGATTGTGGGCGCGGCGGTGACGCTGACACTGGCGGCGACACTATTTGCCTCCTGGGCCTATGGCTTTACGCTCAATCGCGTATCGCTGTTTGCGCTGATTTTCTCTATCGGCATTTTGGTTGACGACGCCATTGTGGTCGTCGAAAACATTCATCGGCGGCATTTGCTCGCACCGGGCCGGCCCCTCGCTGACATCATTCCTGAAGCGGTGGATGAAGTCGGTGGCCCGACCATTCTGGCCACTTTTACGGTGATTGCCGCACTCATGCCCATGGCCTTTGTACCGGGCTTGATGGGGCCGTACATGAGCCCGATTCCGATCAATGCCTCAATGGGCATGGCCATTTCGCTGGCGATTGCTTTTGTGATCACGCCCTGGCTGGCACTCAAGCTGATGAAGCCATCTGGCGGACATGGCGCGGATATGGCGCATGCACCCACGACGCCTGCACACCCAACCCATGTCGCCACGCGCAGCGAAGCATTTTTTCGTCGTCTGCTGACACCCTTGCTCGACGAGCGCACGGGTAAGTCGGCGCGGCGCAAGCTCTGGCTCGGGTTGCTCGCGGCCATTGCGCTCTCGGTCAGTCTCGGCGTGTTCAAGCTGGTCTTGCTCAAGATGATGCCCTTTGACAACAAGAGCGAGTTTCAGGTCGTGCTCGATATGCCGGTGGGCACACCTTTGCAGGAAACCCAGCGTGTGCTGCGCGAAATGGCTGACGAAGTGGTGCAGTTGCCGGAAGTCACCCATATGCAGCTCTATGCGGGCACCGCCTCGCCGATCACCTTCAATGGACTGGTGCGCCAGTATTACTTGCGCAGCGAGCCGGAGATGGGCGATTTGCAGGTCAACCTGATCGACAAAAAGCATCGCTCGCGGCAAAGTCATGAGATTGCCACCTCGATCCGCGCCAAAGTCGAAGCGATTGCCGCCGCCAGCGGTGGCAGCGCCAAGGTCGTCGAAGTGCCACCGGGCCCGCCTGTGCTCGCGCCCATCGTCGCCGAGATTTACGGGCCGGATTACGACGGGCAGATGGCCGTTGCCGCCAAGGTGCGCAAAGTCTTTGCCGAGGTGCCCGATATTGTCGGCATTGATGACAGCGTTGATGAGGACGCGGAAAAAATCATCCTGCACGTCAATCAGGCCAAGGCTGCGCAGTTGGGTGTTGCCCAGAAGGACATTGTCGAGGTGGTGGGCATTGGCTTGAGCGGGCAGAACGTCACGCCGGTACATGGTTCCGACGCCAAGCGTGAGATCCCCGTGCGCATTGCCTTGCCGGCCGAACGCCACGGCAACCTCGATGCGCTGCTGGCCTTGAAGGTGCGTGCCAGCATGGGCGCTCAAGCTGGTAAGTTGATTGCCATTTCCGAGCTGGTGACCGTGGTGCGCACCACGCGCGACAAAACCATCTTCCACAAAGACCTGCTGCCCGTGGTGTACGTGATTGGTGATCAGGGCGGCAAGCTGGATTCGCCGCTTTACGGCATGTTTGCCATCCGCAGCCTGTTGGCGGAGCTGACGCTGGACGATCTGCCGCGCGCCGCCGGCAAGCTGGCGCAGACCTTCGTTTACCCGCCGACCGACCCCTATGCCGGCTATGCCATCAAGTGGGACGGCGAGTGGCAGATCACCTATGAAACCTTCACCGCCATGGGCGCGGCCTATGGTGTCGGCCTGATCCTGATCTACCTGCTGGTGGTGGCGCAATTTCGCAGCTATGTGGTGCCCCTGATCATCATGGCG
>CAZFSH010000103.1:0-9171 GCA_964521935.1 uncultured Propionivibrio sp. | reverse complement strand
CGCCGCCGGCCCGCTCGAAACCAGCCTCGGTTTTGCCTACGAAACCCTCAGCGAGCAACGCACGGGCTATGAAAACTATATCGGCAGCGCACTGGGTGTTCTGGGCAACCTGCGCCGCGACGAAGACAATCGCCTGTTTACACGCGATGTCTATGCACAAGCGCTGTGGCGCCCTACTCCGGACTGGCAATTCATGGCGGGGCTACGCCGCAGTGACGTTCATGTGCGCTCGCGCGATAACTTTATTGCCTCCGGCAATGGCGATGACAGTGGCCGGGTGAGCTACGCCCAAACCACGCCCGCCCTGGGCGCCAATTTTGCGGCCAACGAACTGGTCAATCTGTACGCTTCATGGGGCCATGGCTTTGAAACACCCACCGGCAACGAGTTGGCCTATTCGCCCAGCGGCAACGGCTTGAACTTCGCTCTCAAACCAGCCACCAGCACGCATAAAGAACTGGGCATGAAAGCACGGTTTGGGCGCCCTCACCGAGTGAACCTCGCCGCCTTTTCCGTTGCTACCGATAATGAAATCGTCGTGAATAGCAGCGATGGTGGCCGCACTACCTATCGGAATGGTGGCCGTACCGAGCGCAGCGGCTGGGAACTGGCTTACCGGGGTGACTATGCCCACAACCTGAGCGCCGTGCTGGCGCTCACCCAGATTGACGCCCAGTACCGAGATACAGATAGCTCCAATGGCACCATTGTTGCCGGAAACCGGCTACCAGGTATTCCTCGCCATAGCCTGTATGGCGAATTGGGCTGGGAAGAACCGGGTAGTGGTTTTAGCGCTGCACTGGAGTGGCGGACTACCAGCAGGGTGTGGATGAACGATGCCAATAGCGAAGCAGCCAACGCCTACGCCTTGGCCAATCTGCGCTTGGGGTTTACCCAGAACACAACGCGTATCCAATGGCGGGAGTTTTTGCGCATCGACAATCTCGGTGACAAGGCCTATGTCGGCTCGGTCATCGTGAACGAAAGCCGGGGCCGATTCTATGAACCGGCCCCGGGCAGGAACTACGTGCTGGGTGTCAGCGCATCGATCGCGCTGGACTGATCAGATTCCGACTGATTAAATTCCAAGATTGTCGCGCAGCGCGTACCACCACGCGCCCATCGCCGTCAGCGGCACGCGCAGTGCGCGGCCACCGGGGAAGGGATAGTGCGGCAATTGGGCAAAGGCGTCGAAACGACTGGCTTGTCCTTGAATCACTTCGCCCAGCACTCGGCCGATCAGGTGCGTGAAGGTAACGCCATGGCCAGAGCAGCCCTGTGAGTAATAAATATTGCTTTCCAGGCGCCCCACTTGCGGCAGACGCGAAAGGGTCAGCAGGAAATTGCCCGTCCAACCATAGTCAATCTTGGTGTTGGCCAGCTGCGGGAAAGTCTTGAGCAGCTTGGGGCGAATGATGGATTCCACATGTGCCGGATCGCGCGCACCGTAGATCACGCCGCCACCGTAAATCAGACGCTTGTCGCCCGATAGGCGGAAATAGTCGAGCAGGAAGTTGTTGTCTTCCACGCAATAGTCGGAGGGGATCAGTTCGTCAGCCAATTTGCCCAGCGGTTCGGTGGCGATGACTTGTGTGCCACAGGGCATCGACTTGGCCACCAGCTTGGGCTCCAGGTCGCCGATGTAGGCATTGCAGGCGATGATGACAAACTTGGCCTTGACCTGACCATTGGCCGTATGGACTACCGGGTTAGCACCGCGTTCGATACGCGTGACGGCACAGTCTTCGTAAATGGTGCCGCCGAGGCTTTCCACCGCCGCAGCTTCGCCCAAGGCAAGGTTCAGCGGATGAAAATGCCCACCGGAAGAGTCAATCAGCAAGCCTTCATAGCGGTCTGAATTCACCAGTTTGTGCATCTCGGCCTTGTTGTCGATCAGCGAGAGGGTTTTGCTGCCCCACTTTTCCCACAAATGCTTGTGTTCTTCGAGTTGTTTGACCTTCTTTTTGGTGCAGGCGGCATAAACACCCCCATTTTTCAGGTCGCAGTTGATGTTGTATTTGGCCACGCGCTCACGCAGTACTGAAGCGCCTTCAAACATCATCTTCCCCATGGGTTCAGCCATGGCCTTGCCGTACAGCGTCTCAATAAAGTCGATGTCGCGCGAATAGCTATGCACGATCTGACCACCGTTACGACCGGATGCGCCCCAGCCAACTTTGGCTTGTTCCAGGACCACCACTTTTAGGCCTGCTTCGGCCAGGGTGATGGCGGAGTTGAGGCCGGTATAGCCAGCGCCAACGATACACACATCCGCTTCTGTCACGCCACTAAGCGGCGGACGCGCGGGAGAGGGGTTGGCCGATGCGGCGTAGTACGAGGGGGCGTGTTGAACTGTCGACATAATCAAAGTCTCGCTTCTGGGTTTGTAATAAGTTTTTTCAAATTCTACACTTACCTCAATTTCAACCACTTTGACCGGCATCAACAGGGGATCACGTGAAGGGCGAGTAAAGGGCGCGCGCTTTAGTCGATCTGCCAGCGATACTCAATCCGTGCCCAGCTAGCGACTGGCCGACCGTTTTCACTCGCCGGCGTGAATTGGCACAATACCAAT
Source organism: uncultured Propionivibrio sp. (assembly GCA_964521935.1). Lineage (GTDB taxonomy): Bacteria > Pseudomonadota > Gammaproteobacteria > Burkholderiales > Rhodocyclaceae > JADJEF01. Next base: position 6,596 of record CAZFSH010000103.1, on the reverse strand, counting down.
GCGCGACGCGCGGCTTCATCAAGACGCGTAAATCCTGATGAGCGCTCAATATCACTGTCGATTGCACGACCATCTTCGGCAACATGGATGCGCAATAGCACCACCCCTTGCTCCCCCGCACGCAATGCCGCCGGCGGGTAGTCGGGCTTGCGACACGAGCTGGCCACAACGCTGGCTGGCTGGTGGCGGGGAATCGAGGCAGGGGCAGCGGCGCTAGTCGAGGAGGACGACGTTAGATCTGCCGGCTTGGCACTAGTCGATGGACTATCGCCGGCCGAGGTGGAGGAAGATAATGAGGTTACCGAGGGCGCCGAGTACTGCAATTCAGCCGGCACTTTGCTGCCAACCGGTGCAGCGGTTGTGGCTCGGTTCTTGACTGTGGGCGAGTTAACTACAGAGTTACTCACGGAAGCCTGAGCGCCTAGTCGCGGTGAAACCGGCGGCTCAGGGCGCGTAGCAAACTTCTCTGCCTGAACGAGCACCGCCAGAATCGCTGGCGGTGCACTTTCTGCGGCATGTTTGGGCGGAGACAGCCACCACAACAGTACACCATGCACGACCAAGGCCAGTGCAAGGCTGGCTGCCAAACGCCGTGACATTGGCCACAACATGGGCCACGACATTAACGGGCAATCATTTTGCCTTGTCGGTCAGGCTCAACATGTACTTGGCAACAGCCAGTCGGTGCTCTGGACGAAGGTGGCTTTGCGGCGGCATCGCCGGGAAGTCTTCCCGTTTTTTCGTCGGGCTGGCAATGAAATCAGCAATACCCTGAGGGTTGTCCATGTAGAGCGCCTGTATCACTTGCGTGGGTGGCCCGATCATGCGAGCTTTATAGGCATGGCAGCCTGCACAGACGGCCGAATACAAATGTTTGCCCACTTCGTCAGCGGCGATTTGCCGCGGTTCAGCCGGCACTTCCAGCAAGTAAGTCGCGACGTCCGTACTGGTGGTTTTTTTGCACTCCGGCCAGCTGCCAATACCTAGGCTTTTGAAACTGCCCTTATTGACCGCGCAACTACCGGTGCCACCGCCAACGGCTACTACATCAGGGCCTTTGCGTGTCAGGTTGACCGCCATCAGCGCTTTGATGTCATCGATCGGCTCATAGCCGTTATTGGAAAACAGATTGCGGTAAATCGACACCCGATCCGGGTTCGGTTCCGCTTCCGGGTCTTTGGGAATGTTGGCAAACGAGCCATGGTCGACAATAACGATGCCTGCATTTTTATTGTCGCGAATGATGTTGTTTTCGACCTGAACATCATCCGCGGCCATGACAATAATGCCGGTGCCACTGGGCACGCCGGAAACGATAGAGCCCGGTGCGCCAAAGTTTTTGTGGTTATTGCCCACAATAAAGTTGTTGCGGATGATCACGTCAAACGTGGTTTTGATGGGCAGGCCTGGGGTAATAAAGGTCAGAATGCCACCGGCGTTGTCATAGACCATATTGTTTTCAACGACGGCATGACGGCTGTTTTCGATTTCGATGCCGGCTACCGAGGCGTATACCTCGTTGTGTGCGACGTGGATGTTGTCGGACATGCCGACGTAAATGGCCGCATCTTCAATGCCGCTCACCACGTTGTACTCGATCAAGCCATTTTTGCCGAACTCGGGGAAGATGCCATAAACGCCGGTATCGGCAATCCAGTTATGCCGGATGACGAAGTTGTTACCCGCCTGCCCCATGATGGCATTGCCCTTGTAATGGACAATTTTCATGTTCTCGATGCGCACGCCATTGCCTGAGTAAAGAATAGCGTCATTGAGCTTGTGCTCGCCCTCCATCGTCGGCCATTCGCTGTCTTTGATCACGCCAATGATGGCGATGTTGTCCTTGTCGACGAAGACAGTTTCTTTGTAGGTACCGGGCAATACTTGTATCGTATCGCCGGGCTGCGCCTGCACGACTGCAGCCTGAATTGACTGGCCATCTTTAACCGTGATGACCTTGCCGGTCATGCTTGCGGTGGCAGCATTGACCAGTGCAGCGCCGGCATTGCCACTGCCCGCGCGTGCGGCAGACAAGGTGGCGTCGGCGGTTGCCAATCTTGCTGCGCTGCCGCCAGTGTCGCTGTGTCGCGCCGACTGTACGCCAACCGCTGCCGCCAGAATGAGCGCCAAGGCGCCGAGTGTGATGGTTTTCATGATGCGTCTCCCCGTTTATTATTGTTCAGAGTATCACCCACTCAGAGGCCCGAGGGCAATATGGCCGGCCGCGCAGGTTTGAAGGACTCATCGGTCAGCGTACCCAAAAAGTCGACCAGGCGATCCAACTCCCGTTCGCTCAGCTTGGGTTCCCAAATGTGCCAATGAATCGTCAGCTTTTCGGTTTTTGGTACGGCATGGCCACGCCCCAGGGTGTAAAAGCGCACGGTTTCCTTGAGCGACGCGAAGCGGCCAGAATGATTGTACGGGCCAGTCAAACTAATGTTGCGCAGGCTGGGTACTTTGAAGCCCCCGCGTAACGTGGGTTCGTTGAGCGATTTTTCGGCACCGATATCAAATGGATGGCCAGCGGGCTCCGGCGTGCCCAATACAGCGATTTGTTGATTGGTAAACAGCGGCGGCGTATGGCATTCGGCACAGCGGGCGACGAAGGATCGGAAGACATTCAGTCCTTCGATCTCCTTGGGGCTCAGCGCGTCATGCATTCCCTGCGCATACAAATCATAGCGGCTGTTCAAGGACACCAAAGACGCCTCGAAAGCGGTGATAGCGCGATAAACCTGGTCAAGCGCAATGGTCGTAATGTTCGACTTGGCACGAGGGAAGGCTTGCGCAAAAAGGCGCCGATAGTTGCTATTAGCGTTGAGCGCGCGCAGAAGCTGCTCTGGCGTGTTGCCCATTTCGTGGCCATCGTAAAGCGGCCCCTGCATCTGCGCTTCGAGACTGGTCGCGCGACTGTCCCAAAATAATTTGTTCAGAAAGCCCACATTCCACAGCGTCGGCGCATTGCGTGCGACCTCTTGCCCTTTGATGCCTTTGCTGCGCGGCAATCCATCAGCAAAACCTTTGTCCGGGTTGTGACAACTCGCACACGAAACAGAGCCATCGGCGGACAATATCGGGTCAAAAAACAGGTAACGGCCCAGATCAATTTCCTGTGGACTGAAGCCATCCCGAATGGGCGGCAAACCGGTTTTCAAGCCGCCGACGCCAGCGCTTTGCAAGGAAGGGTAGCGTTGATAGGGGGTACTAAGGCGGCAAACCTTGTCTTGCAAAACAAAACTTGCCGGACATTGCGTAGAGAGACTGATCTCGGCGGCGCCGAGCGGCGTTGCGAGGAAACCCAGCGCCAGACTCAGCACCAAGCTACTGCCCCGCGCGATTGCTTCCCTCATGACTAGAAATCAGAACGGCAGTGTTGCGATATATGCCAGCACATCGCGTTCAGCCTTGGCATCCGGCAGCATTTTGCTGATCGCCGCCATTTGCTTGCCTGGCTTGTCTTCCGCATGAAATCCGCGCAATGCGGTACGGAAATTAAGGTATTGCCGGGTCAGATATACCGGATCAACGCCCGCAAGACGTGGAGCGTTCAAAGTTTGATTACCCTGACCATTGGCCTGATGACAACTGCTGCACAGCGCGTTGTACTGACTGGCACCATTTTTCAGATCGGCTTTGCCATCGGGCGCCGTGTCACGGCGACTGACTTTTGCCAGCCCAGCGATATACGTGGCGACCGCTGCCCGGTCTTTTGCCGTGGGAACGGCGCTGACCGCGGCTTTCATCTGCACGCCATAGGCATCGGCAGAGAGTACGCCCCGACGCCCAAGCGCAAAATTTTCCAGTTGCCGCTCGATATACCAAGCGTCCATACCGGCAATGTTGGGAGCACCGGTTTTGCGATTCCCTTCGCCGGCATTGCCATGGCAGAGTTTGCACGAGGTGAACAGTGCCGCCCCATCAGCAGCCTGGGCTAGCGGCGAGGTTAACGTAGCAAGCAGTACGCTAAGTACGCTGACCACGACCCCAAATAAGGTTGCAACAGCTTGTTTGGCCATTTTTATCATGCCCCTCAGAGGAAGCGTTGCAGCAACTCGGCAAATTGTGGGCCTACTTCAGGGTGGCGTTTTGCAAACGCCAACGTAGCTTCCAAATAGCCAATTTTCGACCCGCAGTCATACCGTTGGCCTTCATAGCGATAAGCCAGGACCTGCTCTTCGCTGAGTAATGCCGCAATGCCGTCGGTGAGTTGAATCTCTCCGCCAGAACCCCGGCCAATGGTCGCCAAGTGGTGAAAGATGCGCGGCGTTAGCACATAGCGCCCCACCACCGCCAGCGTTGATGGTGCTTCTTCCGGGTTCGGTTTTTCCACAATACGGCTGATCTGCTCCAGACGCTCGTTCATCGGCTTGCTGTCGACAATGCCATAGCTGCGCGTTTCCTCGCGCGGCACCGTCTGCACGCCAATCACCGAGCAGCGGTAGTAGTCATAGCTATCGACCATTTGCTTCATGACCGGTAGCACGGGGGACTGAGCATCCAGCAAGTCATCGGCCAAGATCACCGCGAAGGGGTCGTTGCCAACAACCGGTTGTGCGCACAACACCGCATGGCCCAAACCCAAGGCTTCAGGCTGGCGAATGTATATGCAGTTGATCCCCTTCGGGATCATGTTCTGCACGAAATCGAGCATCTGGGCTTTGCCGCGTCGCTCCAACTCGCTTTCGAGCTCGTAGGCCTTGTCGAAATGATCTTCAATGGCGCGTTTCGAACGGCCCGTAACAAAAATCATGTCGGTAATGCCTGCTGCAACCGCCTCTTCCACCGCATATTGAATCAGCGGTTTGTCGACGATGGGCAGCATTTCTTTCGGACTGGCCTTGGTGGCGGGCAGAAATCGCGTGCCGAGACCCGCGACCGGAAATACCGCTTTCGTGACTTTTTTCATTGTCCGCTCAATCCATTGTTTTGGTTCAGTGCATTCAGTTCGTTCATCAAACCCTTGAACTGCGCTTCGTCCAGGACGGCCAAGCCAAGCTGCTGGGCTTTTTCCAGCTTGCTACCCGCTTCAGCCCCGGCGACTACGTAGTCGGTTTTTTTCGAGACCGAACCACTGACTTTGCCGCCTTTCGCTTCGATCATGGCTTTTGCTTCGTCGCGTGACAAGCTGGGCAAGGTGCCGGTCAGCACAAAGGTTTTCCCGGCCAGCGGCAACTGCACCGCGGCGGCGGGCTCGCCCTCCTCCCATGTCACTCCGGCAGCACGCAGTTGCTCGACAATCTCACGGTTGTGGGCTTCCGCAAAAAAATGTGCGATGGACTTGGCGACAATCGGCCCGACGTCGGGCACTTGCTGCAAGGCGCTGGCGTCTGCTGACATCAGCGCATCCAACTGACCAAAATGGCGGGCCAGATCTTTGGCGGTTGCTTCCCCCACATTGCGTATGCCCAGCGCATAGATAAAACGGGCCAAGGTAGTTTGCCGGCTTTTTTCGATGGCGGCCAACAAGTTGCTCGCTGATTTGTCGCCCATGCGTTCCAGTTGCGTGAGCGAAGACACGCCTAATACGCCAAGCTTGTACAGCTGATCGGCGGTTTTAACGATCCCGGCATCGACCAGCTGCTCGACCAGTTTGTCGCCCAAGCCATCAATATCCATGGCACGACGCGAGGCAAAATGCAGCAGCGCCTGTTTCCGCTGTGCCGGGCAAAACAAGCCACCGGTGCAACGCGCCACGGCTTCGTCCTCGCCTTTTTCAATCGCCGAAGCGCAGACCGGGCACACCGTCGGCATGGAAAAGTCAGTCGCTGTGGGACGGCGCAATTCTTTGATCACACTCACCACTTCAGGAATCACGTCGCCAGCACGACGCACGATCACGGTATCGCCAACGCGCACGTCTTTGCGCCGCACTTCGTCTTCGTTATGCAGGGTCGCATTGGTCACTGTAACGCCACCGACCAACACCGGTGCCAGTCGGGCTACCGGCGTGATCGCGCCGGTACGGCCAACTTGCACCTCGATCGCCTCAACGACGGTTTGCATTTCTTCCGCCGGATATTTATGGGCGACGGCAAAGCGCGGCGCTCGGGAGACATAGCCCAATTTTTCCTGATCGCTAATGCGATTGACTTTGTACACCACCCCGTCAATGTCGTAGGGAAGCTGCCGGCGTGCCTCACCGATGCGCGCGTAATACGCTGCGAGCCCGACCGCCCCGCGCACCACATCACGTTCGCCGGCAAGCTTGAAGCCCCAGCCAGCCAGACGCTGCATCATCTCGCTATGGAAAGTTTGCACGATGGGCGCGCCCGCCGCCGGGACCAGTTCGCCGATGCCATAAGCGAAAAAACGCAAAGGGCGCTGGGCCGTGATGCGCGAATCCAGTTGCCGCAAACTTCCTGCCGCCGCATTGCGCGGGTTGGCAAATTCTTTATCACCGCGCTCTCGCTGCCGGGCATTCAGCTGATCAAAATCACGACGCAGCATCAGCACTTCGCCACGAACTTCCAGTTTGTGGGGAATTTTTTCACCGTGCAAGCGCAGGGGAATCGAGCGGATTGTGCGCAGATTTTCTGTGACGTCTTCCCCGGTAAAGCCATCACCACGGGTAGCGCCACGCACAAACAGGCCATTTT
>CAZFSH010000102.1:7850-9202 GCA_964521935.1 uncultured Propionivibrio sp. | reverse complement strand
TTTACCTTTGCGGTTATCGTGACGGACTGATCAGTTTTTCAATGTCGAGGGCGACGGCGAGGGCCGCGCGGCCATCCCGTCCACTAACGACCGCGGGTTTCTGCTGGCGCACGGAATCGGTGAAGGCGATGATTTCGGTCATCAGTGCATCGCCCGGTGGCTCTTGTGAACGCTCGGTGGTGATGGGTGATTCCCCTTCCATCAGGGCGTCGGCCTTGCGACTCATGCTGATGGTGCGCTCGCCAAAGTCGATGGACATGTAACCCTGCGGCTGAAACAGGCGCATACGACGCAAGGCGGCGGTGGAGGTACGGCTGGCGGTGAGGTTGGCAACGCAGCCATTGGCAAACTCAATGCGCACGTTGGCGATATCGACGCCATCGGTGAGCACCGGCACACCCGAGGCGCGCAGCTCCTTGATCGGGCTATTGACCAGCGGCAGGATCAGGTCGAGATCGTGAATCATCAGATCAAGAATCACCGAGACATCAATACCGCGTGGCTTGAAGGGCGCCATACGGTGCGCTTCGATGAACATCGGCTGGGTCATTTTTGGTCGTGCTGCCAGCCACGCCGGATTGAAGCGTTCGAGGTGGCCAACTTGCAGGACGCGCTGATGCTGGTCGGCCAACGCGATGAGCTCGTCGGCTTGCGCGACGGTCACGGTGATCGGCTTTTCCACCAGAACGTGAAGTCCGGCGGCCAGGCATTCACGGGCGATGGCGTAGTGTTGCTCGGTGGTGGCGGCGATCGACACCACATCGATTTGGCCGAATAACGTACGGAAATCATTCGTGGCGCGACACGCTAATTCCGCCGCCACTTTCTCCGCCGTGGGCAGGAAGGCATCGGCGACGCCAACCAATTCGCAACCCGGCAAGGCCGCGTATTTTTGCGCATGAAAGCGCCCGAGGTAGCCAACGCCAATAACGGCAGCACGCAATTTTTGATTCACGTTCGAAGACATGGTTGGCAGGCGCTCACCAAAAGCAGAGGGTAGACGATAATTCTACTTTCATTCATCCTCAGGCTATGGCGACCTTCTTCTCACTGGCATTTCGGTTTCTTGCCCGCTTGCCGCTGCCCTTGCTGCACAATCTGGGTGCGCTGGCCGGCTGGCTGGCTTGGCTGTTTTCGGCCAGCTATCGTCGGCATTTGCGCGTGTTCATTCGCCAGGCCGGCTTGCAGGCTTATCAGCGAGCGGCCATTCCCGAAGCTGGCAAGGGAATTCTGGAGCTACCCAAAATATGGCTTCGGCCAGAGGAAGAAGTGCTGGCCCGTGTCGTCCAGGTCAGTGGGTGGGAGCATGTTGAGGCTGCTGCCAGTGCTGGTCATGGCGTGATCGTGCTGAC
>CAZFSH010000102.1:0-7750 GCA_964521935.1 uncultured Propionivibrio sp. | reverse complement strand
CGTTTGTCGGAAACCGGTGCTCGCGTGGTGCTGGTGTTTGGCGAGCGCTTGGCGTTTGGTGCTGGTTATCACCTGCACTTTCTGCCCCCGCATGTTGCCGTCAGCGGTGATTTGCTTGAACGTGCCACGCAGCTCAATCACTCGGTCGAAACGATGATACGTGCCTGCCCAGCCCAGTATTTCTGGGGTTATAACCGCTATAAAGCGCCGCGCGGGGCGAGCCCTCTGGACTCATGAAAGTTCTGCTGGCGCTCTTGCGCTGCACTACTCGCTTGTCAGATACAACGCTACGGCGTTGGGGTGACCGCTTGGGTGTGGCACTGTTCTGGTTATTGCCGGCGCGGCGGCAGGTGATATTGACCAATCTCGCCCTGTGCTTTCCGCATTTGCAAACCCGCGAACGCACGGCCATTGCCAAAGAACACTTTCGCTTGTTCGGACAATCGTTTTTGGAACGGGCCGTGCTCTGGTGGGGAGCGCCGGAGCGGATTCGGGCGCGCGCGCGCATTGAAGGATTAGCGCATCTCGATGCCTTGAAAGGCAAGCCCGTGGTACTTTTCGCTTCGCATTTTATTGGGCTGGATATTGCCTGGACGCGTTTGTCTATGGAGCGTGATATGACCTTGGTTTACGCACAAACAAAAAGCCCGACGTTTAATCAGGCCTTGGCAGAAGGGCGCGGCCGCTTCGGCCAGTCACGCTTGCTCACCAAACAGGCCGGCATGGCGCGTGCGATTGCGTCGATGAAAGAGGGGTTCCCGCTTTACTACATGCCGGACATGGATTTTGGTCGTCGGCGTTCAATTTTTGTGCCGTTTTTTGGGGTTTCTACGGCAAGCTTGCCCGGGCTGTCACGCTTGGCGCGAGAGAGTGACGCCACCATTGTTCCGGTTACGGTGTTGATGGAAAACGACGGTTGGGTGGTGCGCATCCATCCAGCTTGGGAAAACTTCCCCGGCGCCGATCTCGACAGCGACACGCGGCGCATGAATGCATTTCTTGAAGACGTGATTGCACAAGCGCCTGCTCAATACTGGTGGGCGCACAAGCGGTTTAAGACACGCCCGATCGGCGAACCTCCGGTGTATTGATCGCATGACACGACTCTTCCTGCTGTTTTTGCGTGCTATCGCCCCATTGCCGCAAGCCGTGTTTATTGCCTTGGGCAATGTGCTCGGCATGCTGTTGTATCTACGCACCAAAACGCGTCATATCACCTTGACCAACTTGCGGCTGTGCTTTCCTACCCTGAGCGAAGCCGAACGCGTCGCGATGGCGAAAGCGCACTTTCGCCTCATGGGGCGCAGTTTTCTTGAGCGCGGCATTTTGTGGTGGGGGAGTGCGGAACGCTTGCGCGCCATGACGCGCATTGAGGGCCTGGAACATCTGCAGACGTTGCTTGCGGCGGGCAAACCCGTCGTCCTGTTCGCTTATCACTGTGTTGGGCTTGACCTCGCCTGGTCACGGCTATCGATGGACGTCGCGATGGTTGGGATGTACGCGGACAACACCACCAAGGATGATTTGTTCGCCCAAGCCATGTACCAAGGGCGCGGTCGCTTTGGGCGTTGCGAGCAGATCGGTAATCGCGATGGCATGAAAGCCTGTATTAGGCGGATGAAAGCCGGGCTGCCCTTTTACTATCTTCCCGACATGGATTTCGGGCGCAAAAATTCGATCTTTGTTCCCTTCTTTGGCGTCCCCACCGCCACCGTGCCTGGTTTGTCGCGTCTGGCCACCTCGACGGGGGCGGCCATTGTGCCGATTGAGGTGATCCTCGAGGGCGACGTCTGGGTGATTCGACTCGAACCAGCGTGGGAAAACTTTCCCGGTGACAGCGCTGAAGCGGACACCCGGCGCATGAATGCCTATCTGGAAGAAAAAATCCTCAAGGCGCCAGAGCAATACTGGTGGACTCATCGCCGGTTCCGTACGCGGCCGGAGGGCGAAATGCCCGTGTATTAGCCGCGCAATTAAGCCAGTTTCCGCCGTATTTGCCAAAAGTCAGTCGCTGTGGGACGGCGTATCCTGCACGGATGAAGATCCACTTTACGAAAATGCACGGCTTGGGTAACGACTTCGTCGTGCTCGATGCCACAGGTAGCCGTGGTCAAACGTTTGTGCCCACTGCGGCGCAAGCCCGCTTTTTGGCCGATCGTCATTTTGGCATTGGCTGCGACCAGATTCTGGTGGTGGAAAAATCTCAGACCCCCGAGGTGGATTTCCGCTATCGCATTTTTAATGCTGACGGCAGCGAGGTTGAGCAATGCGGCAATGGCGCCCGCTGTTTTGTCCGTTTTGTGCATGAGCAAGGGCTGACCGATAAGCGCGAGATTCGCGTCGAAACCCAATCCGGCATCATCGCTCCGCGTCTGGAAACGAATGGCGACGTGACGGTGAACATGGGCGTGCCCCGCTTTGCACCCGCTGACATTCCCTTTGTCAGCGATAGCGACGCGCCGTTACAGGCACTCGACGTAGCGGGTGCTGCAATCGAGATTTCCGCCGTATCCATGGGTAATCCACATGCCGTGCAAGTGGTTGCCGATGTTGATCACGCGCCTGTCGCCAGTCAGGGCCCGCTGATCGAAAACCACGCACGCTTTCCCCGGCGGGTTAACGCAGGCTTTATGCAGATTGTTGATCGGCAAGCGATCACGCTGCGGGTGCACGAGCGTGGCTCGGGCGAGACCATGGCCTGCGGTACCGGTGCTTGCGCGGCGGTAGTCGCGGGCATACGCCGAGGTCTGCTGGATTCGCCCGTACATGTCACCACGCGCGGTGGCGCGCTGTCCATCGCCTGGGCGGGTGCCGGGCAGCCCGTGCTCATGACCGGCCCCGCCGTTACGGTTTTTTCTGCCGATATCGACCTTCCTTCTGATCTGATTTAGGACATTCATGGAATACAGCCAATACACGCACGACGAGATCGCCCGTTACCTGACGGATCATCCCGAATTTTTCGACCAGTACGCCGACTTGCTGGCACTGGTAACCATCCCCGATCCGCACACCGGGCGCGCCATTTCGATCACCGAGCGGCAGTTGTTTACCTTGCGCGACAAGGTCAAGACACTGGAATCGAAACTCTCCGAGCTGATCGGCTTTGGTCAGGAGAACGACGCCATCTCCGACAAGGTGCATGCCATGACCGTGGCGTTAGTGGCTGCGGCCGATCATGCGGCCGTCAGTCGCGCCCTGTATTCGCATTTGGGCGGTGCTTTTGCGGTACCGCACGTGGGGCTGCGCCTGTGGGGCATTGGTTCTGCTTCGGTGCTCGCGGCCGGCGCCAGCCGTGATTTTCTGCCGGTGGGTGACAATCTCAAAGCCTTCGCTGACGGTTTGCGTCGCCCCTTCTGCGGCCCGGCCGGTGGTCAAGATGCGGCCGACTGGTTTGGCGATTTCACGCCACATCTCAAGTCGATGGCGCAAGTGCCACTGCGCACCGCCAACGGCGCCTGCTTCGGTTTGCTGGTGATGGCCAGCGAAGATCCCTATCGTTTCTATCCCGAGCTTGGCACCTTGTATCTGGAACGCATTGGTGAGTTGACGGCCGCTGCTCTGCTGCGCGTCTTGCAATAACGATGAACGAAGCGCTGCCGGCGCCGGTGTGCGACTACCTCACCGACATCGCCGTGCAGCGACGGCTTAGTCCGCATACGCTCGCTGCCTATCGGCGTGATCTGGAGGTGTTGTTGGCACTCGCGCCAGCGGGTGATTTGCTCGCCGTGCACGGCGCCGACATTCGCCGTGCCTTAATGGCGCTGCATGGGCAGGGCCTGGCGCCGCGTTCCTTGGCGCGCACGCTCTCCGGGTGGCGTGGTTTTTACGCCTGGCTGGCGCGGCAAGGACGTATTGGCGTTAATCCGACTGACGGCATCAAGCCGCCCAAACGTCCGCGCACGCTGCCCAAAGCCTTGGGCGTTGATCAAGCGAATGCGCTGCTCAATGCGCAACCGGACGATGCTTTGGAAATCCGCGATGCGGCGATGTTTGAGCTGTTCTATTCCTCCGGGCTGCGCTTGTCGGAGCTGGTTAGCCTGAACATGATCAGTGCCGAGGATATTGCCACCGGTGAAGTCATGGTCACCGGTAAGCGTGGCAAGACGCGTGTCGTGCCGGTTGGCGAAAAGGCACGCCAGGCGCTGCTGGCCTGGTTGACGCAGCGCTTGGGCATGGCGGCAGAGGGCGAAACGGCGCTCTTCGTCGGCCGTAATGGTGCGCGCATCGGAGCGCGACAGGTAGAACTTCGGCTGGCACGCTGGGCACAAAAAACTGGTGTCGGCGTGCACGTACATCCGCACATGCTGCGCCATTCGTTTGCCTCCCATGTGTTGCAGTCATCCGGCGATTTGCGTGCCGTGCAAGAGATGCTCGGTCACGCGAGCATTGCGGCAACACAGATTTACACCCACCTGGACTTTCAGCATTTGGCGAAGGTCTATGACAAGGCGCATCCGCGCGCACTGAAAAAATAGAAGTGATATCGCTATGGCACAACTGATTCTTAATCCGGGCAAGGAACGCTCCTTGTTCAAACGTCATCCGTGGCTTTTTGCCGGCTCCGTCGAGCGGCTAGAAGGGCGTGCGCGTCCCGGCGATACCGTTGATGTGCTGAGCGCGGATGGCAAATGGCTGGCCCGCGCCGCGTATAGCCCGGCCTCGCAGATTCGGGCTCGTGTGTGGAGCTTTGCCGAGGATGAGAGCATCGATCATGGTTTTTTCAAACGCCGGGTCGCCGCCGCTGTCGCCCGACGCGCCGTCCTACAGGAGCTGACTTTTCAGGAAGGCCTGCGCTTGATCCATGCCGAATCCGATGGCTTGCCCGGCGTGATTGCGGATCGTTACGGTGATACCGTGGTCATGCAACTGACCAGCGCCGGTGCCGATAAATGGCGTGGCGCCTTGATCGATGCGCTGGTCAAAGCCACCCATTGCACGCGCATTTACGAACGCTCCGACTCCGATGTGCGCGGGCTGGAAGGCCTGGAGCCGGTAGTCGGTTGGGTGCATGGCGAGGCACCTGCTGAGGCAATCACCATTGTCGAAAACGGCGTACGCATGGCCGTCGATGTGGTGGGTGGTCACAAGACTGGCTTCTATCTGGATCAGCGCGATAACCGCCTGCGCGTGGCCCAGTTGGCCAAGGCTAAACGTGTGCTCAACTGCTTTTGTTATACCGCCGGCTTTAGTTTGCAAGCCTTGGCAGGTGGCGCCAGTGAGGTCGTTTCGGTGGATTCGTCGGGCCCGGCCTTGGCGATCGCACAACAAAATCTGGCGCTGAACCCCCAACTCGATGCTACCCGTGCGCGGTGGCGCGAGGCGGATGTGTTCAGCGAACTGCGCGAGCTGCGCAAGGCTGGCGAACTGTTTGATCTGGTGATCCTTGATCCGCCCAAATTCGCGCCGTCCGCCAGCCATGCGGATCGCGCTGCCAAGGCGTACAAAGATATCAATCTCAATGGTTTCAAGCTGGTTGCCCCCGGTGGTTTTTTGATGACCTACTCCTGTTCAGGGGGCATCGGCCTGGAGTTATTTCAGAAAATCGTGGCCGGCGCCGCGCGCGATGCCGGGCGCACGGCGCGTATCGTTCAACGCCTTCAGGGCAGCGCTGATCACCCCGTCGATTTGGCGTTTCCCGAGGGTGAATACCTGAAAGGCTTGCTCGTACAGGTGGACTAGGGGCTGCCGCTATACTTGCGGCATGAGTTCCTTTCGCGCTTGTCCAGTTTGTCGTAGCCGTGGCTGACGACGATCTTTTTTCCCTTGATTTCACGGCGCATAGTGAGCCGCTGCGCCCGGTAGCGCCCACGGTGGCCAGTGTCGCTGCGCAAGTACCTGCAGTACCCTCAGCACCGACGGCACAGGGCACAGAGAAAGCTAAGGAAGTAGAGAAAGCAACAGCGGACTTTCCCGCTGCCTTGCTTGAGGCCGCGACACAGCACGCCGCCGGCAACTATCTCGCCGCCTCGCGTCTGCTTGAAGCGGCGCTGAAGCGCGGTGCGGCCTTGGGTGAACATCAGGAACTGGCGTGGCAGGCCATGTTTGAGGTCTTGCAAGACCTGAATCGGCGCGATGCCTTTGACAAGCTCTCGCTGGCCTATGCCCGACATTTCGAAAAATCACCGCCGATGTGGATCAGCGCGACCCGCGCTCAAGCATCTGAAACCAGTGCTGCCGAGATTCGTATCGCCTTGCCTGAAACACTGTCCGCCGAGAGCGGCCCCGCACTGAAAGCCCAGCTTCAGCAAGCAAGTCCTGACCGCTTGCTGCATTTCGATCTCACGGCTATTCGGCAGCTTGACGAAGCCGGTTGCACGCTCTTGCTGCGCGCAATCAACGCGCTGGATGCTGCCGGGCGCGATTACCAGCTTAGCGGTGCCGAATCGCTGATTGCCTTACTGGCCGGACAGATCAGCCCTCTGGTGCGCAGTCACGAAGCCCTGTGGTTGTTGCAACTGGCACTTATTGCGCGCACTGGTACGCAGGACGCCTTCGAGGAGGCTGCGATCAATTACGCCGTGACCTTTGAAGTGTCACCACCGTCGTGGGAGCCGCGCGCGGCAACGACTAGCGCGTCGCTTCCCCCAGTTGTTCCGCCTATTTCAACCATTGCCAGCACCGATACCTTAGCCATGGCGGGCGAAATTACTGCACCGTGCGCGGCCTTGGCACAGCAGATCGCCGCTGCACCTGCCGGCGAACTACCTATTGACGGCAGCCGTGTGCAGCGCATTGATGCGGCGGCGGCACAGACGCTATTGGCGCCGATTACGCAGCGTAATGAGGCAGGATCTCAGGTTACGATCAGTGAGTTGCCGCCACTGCCTTATCTCTTTTTATGCCAGCATGGCTGGCAGCACTGCGCCGTCTTGAGCATGCGCAAGTTTTAGCGTTAACAAAGGAATATTCATGGAGCAATATCACGGAACGACCATTTTGTCGGTGCGCCGAGGCAACTCGGTGGCATTGGGCGGCGACGGGCAGGTCACCCTTGGCAACATCATCATTAAAGCCAGCGCGCGCAAAGTACGGCGTCTGTACAACGAAAAAGTGCTGGTTGGTTTTGCTGGGGGTACGGCCGATGCCTTCACCTTGTTCGAGCGCTTTGAGCAGAAGCTGGAAAAGCATCAGGGCAAGTTGTTGCGCGCGGCTGTTGAGCTAGCCAAAGATTGGCGAACCGATCGCGCCTTGCGTCGCCTCGAAGCGATGTTGGCCGTGGCTGACCGGGAAAACTCGCTCATCATCACGGGCAATGGCGATGTGCTGGAACCCGAACTGGGCATCGTTGCCATAGGCAGCGGCGGCCCTTATGCGCAGAGCGCTGCACGTGCGCTGCTGGAAAACACCGAGCTGTCGCCCAGCGACATCATTGCCAAGTCATTGGCCATTGCCGGTGACCTGTGCATTTACACCAACCAGAACCACATCATCGAAACACTGGATTAAGCATGAATTCGACGACTCAGATGACTCCGGGGGAAATTGTCTCCGAACTGGATAAACATATCGTTGGTCAGGCGCGCGCCAAGCGCTCGGTGGCCATTGCACTGCGCAATCGTTGGCGGCGGGCGCAGGTCGCCGAGCCGTTGCGTACCGAAATCACGCCTAAAAACATACTGATGATTGGGCCAACGGGCGTCGGCAAAACCGAAATCGCTCGACGTTTGGCGCGCTTGGCCAATGCGCCGTTTATCAAGATCGAAGCCACCAAGTTCACCGAAGTTGGGTATGTGGGCCGTGATGTTGA
>CAZFSH010000101.1:0-9216 GCA_964521935.1 uncultured Propionivibrio sp. | reverse complement strand
GGTTCGCGCATCATGAAAGCGGCGGAACTTACGGTACGCGTCGACCTGGGGCGCGGTAATGTAGCCGCCACCGTGTGGACCTGCGATTTCTCCTACGACTACGTCAAAATCAACGCAGATTACCGTTCATGAGCGACATGCGGAACCTGAGCGATCGGTTTGCCAGTGCCCGCGCACTATTCGACGCGGCCAATGCCGCCGACCCGAATCAGGAAAATGGCCGCGCTAAGGAGTTGCTCTATGCCGAGCGCATGAGCGACATGCTGGCGCGTTTTGCGCCGGATGCCTCAGAAGTCGTGCGGCTGGCAGTGCGTGCCCAGCATATTGAGCGCTGGACGGTGCCGCGCAGCAGTTATCCGATGACGCGCGAGGGCTATCTGGCCTGGCGCACTGGCTTATACAAATTTCACGCCCAGCGCGCGGGGGAGTTGATGCGTAAGGCCGGATACGGCGATGATGCCATCAGCGCAGTGCAATTGGCGATAGGCAAGCGCGGGGTCAAGGTCAATCCCGATACACAACAGGTGGAAGACGTGGCAGCGCTGGTGTTTCTTGAATACTACATGCTGCCATTCGCCGGCAGCAAGCCCGATTACGACGAAGACAAGTGGCTGGGTATCATCCGCAAAACGTGGAAGAAAATGTCTGCCTCGGCGCGTGCGTTTGCCACGTCTGGCGCGGTCAGCCTGCCGGAAAGTTTAGTCCCCTTGATACACAAAGCGATTCGCACCGAGGAATAACATGAACGTCGGATTTATTGGTTTGGGCCTGATGGGCCGCCCCCTGGCTCTGCACTTGGAAAAGGCCGGTCATTCACTGCACCTGTGGGCACGACGCCCAGAGTCCTTGGCGCCCTTTGCGGCGGTCAATGCCAAAACCTACGCCAGCCCTGCCGAGGTCGCGGCGCAGGCGGACATCGTGATCACCATGGTGGCGGACGCGCCGGATGTCGAGGCAGTCTGTCTTGGCGAGAACGGACTGGCGGCGGGAGCAAAACCCGGACTGATCATCGCGGATATGTCGACCATCAACCCCAATGCCGCGCGCACCATTGCGGCGCGGCTTGCCGAGCAGGGAATCGATTTTCTTGATGCGCCCGTATCCGGTGGTGAAATCGGCGCGATCAACGCAGCGCTCACCATCATGGTGGGAGGCAAAGCTGAGGTGTTTGAGCGGGTAAAGCCCTTGTTCGACAAGATGGGCAAGTCGGTGACGCTGATTGGCGATAGTGGCGCTGGTCAGGTGGCGAAAGCCTGCAATCAGATTCTCACCGGTGTCGGTGTGTTGGCTGTAGCTGAAGCGTTTAACTTTGCGCAGAAAAGTGGTGTCGATGCCGGCAAGGTGCGCGAGGCGCTGCTCGGTGGCTTTGCCTATTCAAAAATTCTGGAAAATCACGGTCAGCGCATGCTTGACCGTAACTTCAAGCCCGGCTTCAAGGCGTGGATGCATCAGAAAGATTTGCGCATCGTCATGGAAGAAGCGCACCGCATGGGCCTGATGTTGCCCTCGGCCGCCGCGACGGCGCAGGTGTTTAACGCGCTGGTGGGCAGTGGCATGGGCGAGAACGATTCGATTGCGTCTCTGATGCTTCTGGAAAAAATGAGCACGCCGGCGGAATAAGTCCCGCTCCGTCACGCCATGCACATTGGTTTCATTGGCTTAGGCACCATGGGGCGCCCCATGGTCGAGCACCTGATACGCGCCGGACACCAGCTTTTCGTCTGGGCACGCCGTCCCACAGCGACTGACTTTTGCCAAGCGCTCGGGGCTCGGGTTTGCGCGTCACCGGCGGAGCTGGCCGCACAGTGCGAGGTGGTGTGCACCAATGTGTATAGCGATACCGATGTTGAGACTTTGGCTTTTGGCCCGGAAGGGATAGCGTTAGGCTTGCCGGCAGATGGCATTCATCTCGACTTCTCGACGATTTCGCCTAGCATGGCTCGCTCGCTGGCCAGGCGTTATGTCCAGCGCGGTGCATATTTCGTCGACGCGCCCGTCTCCGGTGGTGGCGTAGGCGCGCAGGCGGCGACGCTGACCATCATGTGGGGTGGCCAGCTTGCCTTGGCTGATCGGCTTAACGAGGTGTTCCCGCATTTGGGTAAGACCATCGTGCGCATTGGCGAGGCGGGTGACGGGCAAGTCGCTAAGGCGTGTAACCAGATGATCATGGTTGCCGCCATTGAAGCCTGTGCCGAAGCGGCCCATTTGGCTAGCGCGGCCGGGATTGATTTTGCCAAGGTACGTGAGGCGCTGCTTGGCGGTTCGGCGGCGTCGAAGGTGCTGGATGTTTTTGGCGGACGTATGGCTGAACGTAATTTTCAAGCGGGCGTGATGTCACGTCTACATCAAAAAGATTTTTTACTGCTATTGAATGAAGCCACGCGTCTAGGCGTGCCCGTGCCCGTGGCGGCGAGTGTGTGCCAGCAGTTGAATGCTGTGCTGGCTCTGGGGCAGGGCGAAAAAGATACATCGTGCCTCGTCCACCTGCTGGAGATGGCCGATCAGATTTCACAACAAGCTTCACAATGAGCTTAACAACAAGGAAGGAAAGCAGCATGAGCGTTACCAGCGATAGCGGTTTGGTTATGGATGATGTGGTGGTGGGCGATGGTGCTGAAGCAACTGCCGGTCAGTTTGTTTCGGTGCATTACACTGGTTGGCTGGATAACAACGGCACGGCCGGCAAAAAGTTTGACTCCAGCAAGGATCGTAATGACCCTTTTGAGTTTCATCTGGGTGGTCGGCAGGTTATTGCGGGTTGGGACGAGGGCGTGCAAGGTATGAAGGTGGGTGGGACGCGCAAGCTGACCATTCCGCCTGAACTGGGCTACGGCGCGCGCGGCGCCGGTGGTGTGATTCCGCCCAATGCGACGCTGATTTTTGAAGTGGAACTGCTCGCCGTTAACTGAGCCACCAGCTAAGTCAGCAGCTAAGCATGTCAGTGCGGCTCCCCTCACGTTTGCCGGCTGTTGGCACCACCATTTTTACGGTGATGTCGCGCTTGGCAGCGGAGACGGGAGCGATCAATCTTTCACAAGGCTTCCCGGATTTTTCGCCACCGGTGGCCTTGCTGGAGCGGGTAACGCACCACTTGTATGCCGGCGCGAATCAATATGCGGTATTGCCCGGCGTGCCGGCCTTGCGCGAGGCGATTGCGGAAAAGCTTGCCCGCTGTTACGGCGCGCACTACGACGCCGGCGAAGAAATCACCATCACGGCCGGCGCTACCCAGGCCCTGACGACGGCGATTACTGCATGTGTGCGGCCGGGCGATGAGGTCATCCTGTTCGCGCCAGCGTACGATTCCTATGCGCCGGCTATTGTGCTCAACGGTGGCACGCCGGTGTATGCGCACTTGCGCCATCCCGATTACCGCCCAGATTGGCAAGAAGTCGCTGCACTACTGACACCGCGCACACGGCTGGTCATTATCAATACGCCGCACAACCCCAGTGGGGCCGTATGGACTGCCGAGGATATGCAGGCACTGGCGCAATTGTTACGTGATACCTCGGTGATGGTGCTGAGTGACGAAGTGTACGAGCATATGGTTTATGCCGACTCGCCAACGGCCGGTCGCCACGAGAGCGTCATGCGTTATCCGGCACTGCGCGAGCGTAGTTTTGTCGTGTCCAGCTTCGGTAAAACTTACCATGTGACGGGCTGGAAGATTGGCTACTGTGTCGCCCCGAAGGTCTTGATGAGCGAGTTTCGCAAGGTGCATCAGTTTGCCGTGTTTGTGGTGAATCACCCGATGCAATGCGCGCTGGCTGATTTCATGCGCGCGGCCCCCGAGTTTGCCGATCAGCTGCCGGCGTTTTACCAGGCACGTCGTGATGCCTTGCGTGCCGAGTTAGCTCATTCACGCTTTGCCTTGCTGCCTTGCCACGCGACTTATTTCCAATTGGTTGATTATTCTGCGATCAGCGACATGCCCGATACCGAGTTTGCCCTGTGGCTTACGCGCGAAGCGGGGGTGGCCGCGATCCCCGTATCGGCGTTTGTGCCGGGCACCAGTGCGACAGACTCCCCGCGCATCGTGCGCTTGTGCTTCGCCAAGGGCGATGCGACTTTGCGGGCTGCGGGCGAACGCTTGCGCGCTGTTTAAGGACGGTCTAAGCACCTTCCATGCGCCGTCCTACAGCGGCTGACTTTTAGTGACCGCTAACTGGCTGGCCCATAAAAAAACCGGCATCACGCATGGCGTGTGCCGGTTTTGTTTCACCTGCCGCAACGCCATATGGCGTTGGCAGAGGAGAGTAGGACTCCTTAACTACTGCTTAGGCGGCTTTCTTGCTCTTGGCAGCCGGCTTCGCTGCCTTGATCGTGGCATTGGTGGCGGCGAGTACATTCGCTTCGGCGGCTTCAGCAACCTGGCGCACCGCTTTGCTGGCGTTGTCGTAGGCTGAGTTGGCGGCAGCAACGGCGGATTTCACAGCTGAAAAGGCAACTTCCGAACCAGCGGGTGCGTTCTTGGCCAGCGTGTCGATGGCGGCGAAAACAGCCTTGTTGGCTTCAGCACGTTGTGCTTCAGCCAAAGCGAGCAGTTCTTCGGCGGTCTGGGTGTGAATTTCATAAACGCTGCGGGTGTAGGCGACGAGCTTGTCAGCGGCCGGTTGAGCCAGTGACGCGGGCAGGGCCGACAGGTCTTGAAAGTCCTTGATCGACAGCAGATCTTGCGTGGCGTTCAGGCTGTCTTCCAGCGCGGTGCGGGCGGTGTTCAGGTTCAGGGCGACGAGGCGCTCAGTACCAGCGAACACGGCGTTAGCAACGCTGAATACAGACTCAACAGCAGCTTTTTGGGAAGCGAGGAATTTTTCGGGGGTGGCAAACATGGCAATCTCCTGAGTAAGGGGTGGTACAGGGATAAATAAAAATGTTGCACTGCAATAACTGAATTATAGACGGGGAAAAATCACTGTCAAGAAAAATATGTTGCACTGCACAAAAATAGTTATTGGAGGAAATAAAGCCATTAAAAACAACAAAAAAGGCCCCGGAGGGCCTTGGTGTGGTGTGCACTACGCGAGTGTTTAGTTGTTCGTGAACTTGGCGGCACGTTTTTCCAGGAAAGCGGCCATGCCTTCTTTCTGATCGCTCAAGGCGAAGGTCGAGTGGAAGCTGCGGCGTTCAAACAGCAGGCCTTCCTGCAAGGTAGATTCGTAGGCCCGATTGACGGACTCTTTAATCATCTCGACGACGGGCAGCGAATAACTGGCAATGGTGTTGGCGGCGGCAAAGGTTTCGTTCAGCAGCTCAGCGGCAGGGATGACGCGGGCGACCAAGCCGCATCGCTCGGCTTCCTGCGCATCGATAAAGCGTGCGGTCAGGCACAGATCCATGGCTTTTGACTTGCCAATCGCGCGTGGCAGACGCTGCGTGCCGCCGGCACCGGGCAATACGCCCAATTTGACTTCGGGCTGGCCGAACTTTGCGTTGTCTGCCGCAAAAATCATGTCACACATCATGGCCAGCTCACAGCCACCACCAAGCGCAAAGCCGGCGACGGCAGCGATGATGGGCTTGCGGCAGCGGGGAATGCGATCCCAGTTACGGCTGATGTAGTTGCTCTTGTAGGCATCCATGAAGGAGAAGTCTTGCATGGCCGAAATATCGGCGCCCGCAGCAAAGGCTTTTTCAGAGCCGGTAATCACGATGCAGCCGATATTCTCGTCAGCCTCGAAAGCGTCCAGCGCCAGGCCAATTTCATCGATTAATGCATCGTTTAGCGCGTTAAGTGCTTTGGGGCGATTCAGTGTGATGAGACCAACTTTGCCACGGACTTCGCTGAGGATATTGTCAAATGCCACGAGGGAAACTCCTGAAGATTGAAGAGGGAAAAATTAAAACATTCAACGTACCGAGGATGCGCTCGCCGCGTCTTTAGGCTGAATCACGGCGCGCACTCGACCAGCGTTTGGGTCATTCAGCGATGGCTTGGTCGTGCCCTGCTGATTGTTCACGACGTAGTTCTGGCTTTTACTGTCGTAGCGAATGTAAGGGCCGGTAATTTCGTCCTGACCATTCTTTACCCAGGCATTGCCAAAGAACTCCGTAATGTCGTTCTTTGCATCATGGACGATGCGTTCGCCTTTGCCTTCGACAAAGTCATCTCGGGCCTCGCGCCGCTGCTTGAACCATGCTTGCTGCTTGCCATCTCCGTAGGCGATCCCTTTCTGATAGCCCAAGGCGTCTTGGGTAACTTCAAGTCGGTTAGCGCGAATTTGCAAGCTGCCCTGGGTTAGCTGAACCGAACCTTCAAAGACCTGCGTTTGCTTTTGGTCATCGACTGTCATTTTGTCGGCTTCGAGCTCTACCGGTTTTTGTTTGTCAGACTTGTCGGCAAGGGCTGGGGGAGTCGTTCCCAGAAAAATGATACTCAGACACAACAAAATTGACTTGGGCAAACGAGAAAAAGACATGGGAGGCTTTCAGGAGTCGTTGCGTTGAAGGGTGGCATGTACCCGGCCTTGCATGATTGACACGCCGGTCTTGCCATCGGTCTCAAAGCTGGCGCCCGTGATGACGTCTCTACCGTGTTCAATGCGTACCGCCGTGCGGCCAATTGCGCGTTCGGTATCCGGGAAAATTGTCATCTGTTCGCTACGGATACGTAGTGGCGCGCTTGCCGGTGCCTTGCCTTTCGATTTCGCTGCCCTATCCATTTGCACGTTGCCGCGCAACTCTATCTGCGCACCTTGGCTGCTCAGCTCGGCTTCGCGGGCAACGATCACGGTTGCTGGTTTCCGCACATAAGTAATGCGCGGTTGGATGATATGGCTGCTGTCGTCTGAGCTTTCGTGCGTCAATTTTTCCCCTACCAACACGTTTTGTAGCAGGCCGTCTGCGCCAAAGCGACGCATGGTGAAGGCTTCAGCCCAGAAATCAATGCCTCGATTGCTGGCGTGACGAGTGGTGTCATTGTTTTGGGTGCTACGCTCAATCCAGAACGTCAGGGCGGCCAAGCCCAGCAAAAGCGCCAAGGGGAGCCAGTTAAACGAGGGGCGCGTCATGGTTGTGCTGGCTACACCGAAAACGGCAGCTTGCCGCTCGGTGCATAGCGTTTTGCGCGCAGTATCAGGTCGCATACGTCGCGCACAGCGCCTTTGCCACCGCCTAGGCGGCTGACGTAATCAACCTTTCCCCGCACATCAGAATGGCCATCTGCCACGGTTGCCGAAAAGCCACAGGCCGTCAAAATCGCCAAATCCACCACATCGTCGCCCATATATCCGGCCTGAGCAAGCGTTAGCTGGCGTTTTTCCAGCAGCGCGTTAAGGCAGCCAAGTTTGTCGTCCACGGCCATATGCAACTCGGTAATACCGAGGTTTTGCGCACGCAGAGCCAAGGCTTGCGATTTGCGCCCACTGATGATGACCACCTCAATACCTGCGGCCATAAGCAGCTTGATGCCGTGACCATCGAGGCTGGAAAAGGTTTTAAGCTCATCGCCGGAAGGGCCGAAATACAAGGTGCCGTCGGTGAGCACGCCATCGACGTCAAAGCCCATCAGGGCAAGCGGTGCGAGCTTGCGCAAGGCGCGCATCAGACCACCTTGGCGCTGAACAGGTTGTGCATGTTCAGCGCACCAGCGAGATTGCCCGCGCTATCCAGCACCAACAGCTGATTAATTTTATGGCGCTCCATGAGTTCAACTGCCTCAACGGCGAGTTGACCGGAACGGATACTGTGCGGCGATCGGGTCATCACATCACCAACGGCTACGCTACGCAAGTCTCCCAAGCGCGCCATTGCCCGTCGCAGGTCGCCATCGGTAAAGATGCCCGCGACGGTGCCGTCGGCTTTTTTTATCACGATCATCCCTAAGCCGCCGGAGGTCATGGCCGCCAGGGCTTCCGGTACTAGGGTCGTTTCGGGTGTCTCGGGCACGTCTGTGCGCATGACGTCACTGACGTGAGTGAGCAGTTTGCGCCCCAGTGAGCCACCTGGGTGGGAGCGCGCAAAATCCTCTGGACCAAAACCGCGTGCTTCCAATAGTGCAACAGCCAGTGCGTCGCCCAAGGCTAAGGCAGCTGTCGTGCTGGCTGTGGGCGCCAGATTTAGCGGACAGGCTTCTTTGTCGACATGCGCGTCCAGATGCACATCGGCTTCGGCGGCGAGTGACGATGCCGGGTTGCCGGTAATGGCGATGAGTCGTCCACCTTGGCGTTTGAATACGGGAACGATGGTAAGCAATTCGTCACCTTCGCCAGAATTCGATATGGCAATGAGCACGTCTTCACCGGTGATCATGCCCAGATCGCCGTGAACTGCTTCAGCGGCGTGTACAAAGTACGCTGGGGTACCCGTGCTCGCCAGCGTAGCGGCGATCTTCCGTGCGATATGGCCAGTTTTGCCCAAGCCACTGACGACGACGCGACCCGTGCTGGTGAGAATCAATTCGACGGCGGTCGTGAAGGAGGCATCGAGACGCGCCGATAAGCTGCGCAAGGCCTCAGCTTCAATGTCGAGCACTTGGCGGCCAAGTTCGAGCGGGCTGATGGGATGGGGGGTGGTCATAAGAAAAGCGCCGAGTAGGTGCGATTGATTATAGCGGCGACGAAGGGTTTGGCTGGCTTGCGCAAAAGTCAGTCGCTGTGGGACGGCATAAAAAGAAAAACCCGCCAAAGCGGGCTTTTCTTAACGTAAGACCGGACTGCTTAGATTGATTTACACAGTGTGTAAAGTGTCACGCCGTCATCGGTAAACTTCTCAGCGTTTGCGGAACGGCTGGGATTGTCGCTGCCTGCCGTCACAAATCCCGCCTGTGTGAATGCCCTCATTGATCCTAAGTTAGGCTTTCCATCATCAACTTGACTATCAACTGCTTCAGCCATTTTGCCGGTTAGATTTGATGAGCAGACAACCAAGCCAGCTAACGCTAATTTGGCTGAGTCTGGATCGGTACCAGTAGCGGGCAACCCGGCACCCATCTGAACACCAATAATGCCACCGACAGCGTTCTGCGGTTGTGCAACTTCCGTTGTGCCCCCACCAACGAGGCCTGCTGCCCTAAGTTCTGCCCAGAACTGGCGAGTTTCGCCAGTGGCGCCATCGTCAGAGAACTCCCCTTCCACTTGTCCATTACCCGCTGTTTCGGGTTTGACCAGATCTTCTGTGCCAACTTTAAGAGCCCAACGCGTGAATGCGTTAGCATCATCGCCCGGGAACGCTTTATAGCGATCCTGATAGGTGTAGATCGCGGCAGTTACACCA
>CAZFSH010000100.1:0-9232 GCA_964521935.1 uncultured Propionivibrio sp. | reverse complement strand
CGTGAATTTGAGCGGCCTCGGGATGGACAAACTGGACGAAAAGGTCGCGCGCTTGCAGCTGAAGAAGCTCAATGCTCAGTTGTCCGAGCTGACCGACCAGCAGGCAGCCTACATCGGCGTCAATAAGAACGGCCCCTACAAGGCCGATCACTACCGCTACTAAACCACGGCCTCGTATGGAACTGTCTATTGAGTTCTTCCCTCCGCAAACCGCGGAGGGCGCGGCCAAGCTGCGGACAGTGCGCGATGAATTGGCGGTACTCAAGCCGACCTTTTTTTCGTGCACCTACGGTGCGGGTGGCTCGACACGCGAGCGCACGTTCGCCACCGTCATGGAGATCGCCGAGGCGGGCTACAGTGCGGCACCGCATTTGTCGTGCATCGGCTCCACCCGCGAGGGTATTCGCGACATTCTCACCACCTATCGCGACAAAGGCATTCGCCGCATCGTCGCCTTGCGTGGTGACTTGCCCTCCGGTGTCGGCGATGCCGGCGAATTCCGCTATGCCAACGAGCTGGTGGACTTCATTCGTGCGGAAACGGGCGAGTGGTTTCATATCGAGGTAGCGGCTTACCCGGAATGGCATCCGCAAGCCAAATCACCAGCAGCGGATCTGGCTGCGTTCAAGCGCAAAGTCGACGCCGGCGCCAACTCGGCCATCACGCAATACTTCTACAACACTGATGCCTACGAGCATTTCGTTGCCGAAGCGCGTGCGCAAGGCATTACGATTCCGATCATTCCCGGCATCATGCCCATTGCCAGCTTTTCCAAGCTCGCGCGCTTTTCTGACGCCTGCGGTGCGGAAATTCCGCGCTGGATGCGGCTGAAATTTGAACAGTTTGGCGATGATGCCCCGTCGATTCGTGCTTTTGGTCTCGACGTAGTGACGGAGTTATGCGAGCGCTTACTGGCTCAGGGCGCACCCGGTTTACATTTCTACTCGATGAATCAGGCAACGCTCACGAAAGAAATTTGCCAGCGTCTGGGTAGATAAAAGTCAGCCGCTGATAAAGCTACTGCGCTACAAGGCGGTCGAGCAAACAACGCTCTCCTCGCCGTAGCGGATGTGGGACGGCGCAATCAAGCAAGCGCAATCAGGAAAAGGTCACTACGCCACCACGACCTGATTGCGCCCGCCCCCCTTTGCGCGATAAAGCGCGGCATCGGCTTTCGCCAATAGTGCATCCAGCGACAGCTGCTGGTGATCCAATTGTGCGACACCAAAACTCGCCGTGGCCACACACAACTGGCCAGCCGACTGCAAAGGCGCGGCTTCAAAGCTTTGGCGAATACGCTCGGCAACCTGGCGCGCAGCCTCCAGCGCCGTGTCCGGCATCAGCACCACAAATTCTTCGCCCCCCCAGCGTCCCGGCACATCAATATCACGAATCAATTCCGACAACAAACGCGAGAAATGGATCAGCACCAGATCGCCGAACTGGTGCCCATAGTGATCGTTGATCATCTTGAAATTGTCGATATCAATCATGACCAGCGTCAGCGGCGAACCATGACGCAGCGCACGGCGAATTTCCAACTGCACCTCATCATCAAAGGCACGCCGATTTTTTAGCCCGGTCAGCGGGTCGGTGCGGGCCATGTATCCCAAGGCGTCTTTTTCACGACGGATTTCTTCAGTAGCTTCTTCTACCCGCCGCGTCAGGTCGACATAGGCAAACTCGATGCGCGCCGCCATGTCATTCACGCCTTGCTCCAGCGAGCGCAACATGCCTTCAGAATCAGGCTCAACCCGCGCCGACAAGTCGTCATTACCAATACGCTCAACCACTTTGGTCAGGTTCTGCAATGGACGCAATACCGCGCCAATCAAGCGCAAGGATAGCCACGTGGCCAACAGCAAACCCACCAAGGTTGTGCCCAGCACGACCAGCACCATACTCAGCCGCTGCTGCTGCACCTCTGACAGCGACAGCACGACATACACATAACCCACCGGCTCCGCCGATGCCGTCGTCGCCTCGTCGGCCCACAAATCAGCCGCCGCCACACCGGCAATCTGACTCGGGCGCACAGCCACCAACACAGAAATTACCTCGTCGTTTACCACGACCTTCTCTTCTGTCTGCGCCACACCGGCAATATCGGGCACGGTACCGCCCAGCAAAGCCCCAGAGCTCACCAAGGGCTTGCCGGCAGCATCCAGAATCAACACTTTGCGTACTTGCTTGTCCGCCAGACGCGCGCTATCCGCAATTTGCTGCAAGGCCGGCAGTGAACGCGTAAACAAGGCAAACTCGCTCGCCGACACCGCCTGCCGGGCAATCGCGACGACACCGTTGCGCACCCCGGCATTCAGCTCATCACTGAAGCGATTGAGCACGATACCCACCAGCAAGACAATCGCCGTCAGCGCCGGAACCAGCGCAACAGCAAAAACCCGCCGGCGTAAATTATCACGCTGCGTCATGGGGCTCCTCCCGAAGCGAGCATTTCTTTTGTTAGCGCGTCAACCGAGGGCAGAGACAAGCCCAATGACTCGGCGACGCGAGGATTCACGCCAACCGACAATTCACGCGGCGCCCGCGGCGGCCCCCAGTCGTTGCGCCGCGACCAGGCCAAGGCTTTCTGCGCCGTTTCACGCACCACTTGCACAGGCGTCACATACAGCGCCGCCACCGCGCCAGCGGTCAAATAACCGGGGGCAAATCCCACCATCGGAATGCGCGCACGATAGGTCGCCAGGAGGATGCGCGGCAAGCTCTCATTGCTGTAGACCGAGGGTTCGGGTAGGGCGAGCAGAACGTCACTGTCGCTCAAGACTGATTTAAGCGCAGGGTAAATTTCACCATTAATGGGTACTGTTGATGCCGACACCAGGGTCATCGATCGCTGCTGTGCCGATTTACGAAGTGCTGGTAACAGTTTTTCAGTCACCGGTCCGGCTAAAACCCCCACCCGCCGAGCACCCGGTAATACCTTGAGCAAAAAATCAAAAAACCGTCCCGGTGGCGGGTCGATAAATACCGCGGTAATTGGCCGTGTATGCAATTTTTCTTCGCCAGCCCTAAACGAAGCGCTGGGCAACAGACTTGCTATCACAGGCACGTCAGGCGCTGGCTGGCCCATCACTTCGTCAAACGCCGTCACGCCCAAGGTAATGATCAGCGATGGCGAATCTTGGGTTTTCAGATTCGTCCACGTACCGACCGCAATCGACAAGTCGGCCAACCCAACCGCGCGCAACTCCGACTGCAACATCGCGGCTGTCTCACTGTAAACACCGCCATCTTTAGAAAGAACAATCCACACCGATTGCCGTGCCATAGCACTGCCCGCAAACAGTACCAACAGCAGCAGGAACCAACGTAGACAATGCAGCATTACATGTCGAGACGTAGCGTAACGAAGGCGCGGCGCTGAAATTCAGGGTTTCGATCAAGGACAAATTCTCGCTGATCTCCATTGGCCGCTTGCACCGTCACCGCGATCTCGCCCTTCGTTGCGTTCACCGCAAAAGACTTCGCCAAGCGAACGTCAATACGCTCACGCGGAGGAAGAATATTGTCGTCGTCATCCCATGTCATGGCACCAACACGGCTGGCAATGACGCTGAGCGAGAAATTTTCTGGCAAGCGCTGAAAGAGTGCCAAGGTTGCTGAATTTTTTGGCGACATACGATTTTGCCAATCGTCATCGTAAAACTGCCGCTGCATATTTTGCGCGAGCCAAATTTGGGTGCCATCAAGCGGTCGCCAACGTAATTGATACTCAACCCCGCGCAGTTGCATATTGGGCTGATTCACAAAATCGCCGACGCGACATGGATAAGTTTCGCCAGCATTAACCGGGGGGCAATCAATACCGTCAGGGATCGGATAACTTTCAACATCGATACGCCCAAACAAAAACTCACGATAGGCGCGCACGTCCACCGTCAAATTCCAGGCACCGATGTTGCCGAAATAACCCAATTCCTCAGTATGCAAACGTTCCGGAAGAACCTTGCCGGTGGCTAGCCAATCTCGATAAGCAATCTCGCCATCGAGGTAAAGCCGAACATCGCTATTGAGTGCCACGAAATTGGGCGTGTTGACCGAGCGGCTAGCACCAGCACGGAACGTGTGCTCAGGTGTTGCAAGAAAGTTGACCATTAAACGCGGCGCAAAATAGATGCCCGTTCGGCTGTGATCAGCAAGAAAACCCGAGGCATTGAGCAACCATTGCGGATGGACACGCCATTCCAGTGTGCCAAACAGTCGCGTTTCATCCAGCGAAAGGAAATCATTTCTGGCGAAAACCGGTAGTGACCGGGCTTGCTCGTACTTATAGCCTAAGCCCCATACGGCACGAATGTCTTCGCTGAGTAACAAACTATGCTGAAGTTCGAGGTTAATTCGCCGCTGCCGGCCACTGTTATCGAAGTAAACACCGGGGAAACCAGGCACTTGGACGCGATCATTAACATTCTCGTCACTGTAGTTCGCGCTCAGTTTGAGCGCTGCGTCGTTTGCCAGTTGTTTTTGCCAGCTGCCTTGCAAAAAATAGGCATCCCAGCGGGCATCATGTGCCAGTTCCGGATCTGATTTCGGATAGTCTTCGCCAGAGGTCAAGCGCACTGCACCCGCCGCCACCATAAGCTCTTGATCGGCTGCCGGAGAAAAATCCCCTCGCACATGCCATTGGTTGAGAACGCGGTCATCGCTTAGATTACGGTAGCCGGTATCGGCCTGACGCCCGGCAGAAAACCGGACGCTAGCCTTATCGCTGGTCCAGCCAAAGCGGGCGTAATTATCGCGGATACCCTGTTGCCCTTCATTCGTGACAAGCGTTGTGCCACCGGTATCAGCCGCATTACGCGTGACGATGTTAATGACGCCAAACATCGCGTTAGCACCGAATGCCGCCGAATTCGATCCACGCAAGACTTCAATACGCTCAATATCCTCAAGCAACACACCCATCGTGCCGCGATGGGTGTCGCCCAGATAAAACGAGGAATACACAGAGCGTCCGTCAATCATGACCAGATTCCGCGCACCAAACTCATCCAAAGGCGCGTGATAAGCCGCCACTGGATTGGCGCCGCTGTAACCGCTGACCAAATAGCCGGGGACCAGTCGCAACAAATCAGCTAAATCACGCGCACCCGAGTTGCGGATCATCTCGCGATCAAGAATGGTCACGGCGCCCGGGGCTTCGTTGAGTGGCTGAGCCAGTCGCGTCACGGACAGTGTCGACGGCATCTCGCCAAGAAAATCGCTCTCGCTGGGCAAGTCATTCTTGGCGAACACTGCCCCAACAAAAACCGGGCAGATCATGATCAATGAGAGTTTTGCGATGGCGTAACGAAAAGAAGTCACGTTGCGGCCCAATAAATTAGCGGTGGCTGATTCTACCCAGTAGGGCAGCCACCGCTATCGCTAAGAATAGCGATAGCGTCTAGGCAATAGGCTTAGCGGACTTCTCCGCACGCCCCACCAGCGCCACGCCGGCCATCACCAGCAGCACGCCGAGCATCTGCGCCATCGAGAACGCTTCGTTGAGCAATATCGCTGCAAAGGCGATGGTCAACAAGGGGCCGATCATGCTGACCAAAGCTGACTCGCCACTGCCCAACCGGCGCACCGCTGCGGACTGAGCAAATACCGGCATCGCGGTCGAGAGCAGCCCCATTCCCAGCGCATAGCCGTATACAGGTGCCGGCTGCGTCACCAAGGTAATCAGCTCGTGCGTGAAAACAAACTGGCCGAACACCATGAGCGTCGACACCAACAGGGCCAGCGCGGTGAACCGCGCGGTGCCAATGCGCGCGATCATGCCAGCGCTGCCCGAGAGATAAAGCGCATAGCAAATTGACGAGCCAAAAACCAAGGCGCCCCCCAGCCAGACGGCGTGCATATCGGAAGCCATGCGCAAGTCATGCGCAAACGCGGCCGCGATGCCGGCATAGCAGAGCAGCATCGCACCCACTTGCCGACGGGTAATTTTTTTCTGATACATCACCACACCCAAGAGCAGCGTAATGGTCGGGTAGGTGAACAAAATCAAGCGCTCAAGACCAGCCGAAATGTATTGCAAACCAAGAAAATCAAGAATGCTGGCCCCGTAATAGCCCAGCGAGCCGAGCAGCACTACCGCCGCCCAGTCACGCCGGGTGAGTGGCGGTGCACTGCGTGAGGCGCTAAAGCCGACCCACAGAAAAATCGGCAGCGCAAAGACCATGCGCAACGCCAGCAAGGTAATGGCATCGACCCCGTAGGGATAGGCCAACTTGATGAAGATAGCCTTGAACGAAAAGCCGAACGCGGCAACGATCGCCAGCAACATGCCGGAACGATGCGTCGCCGTGCTCATCGGCGCCGGCCACCGAGAATCGAACCGAGCACACCACGCACGATTTCACGGCCGATTTGCGAACCGATAGTACGGGCGACACTTTTACCGACGGTTTGCAACAGCCCGTCGTATTGCCCGCCGCGCGGACCAGTTTTGCCAAACAGCACCTCGTTCCAGCCACCCCCCTGAGCACCACTACTCTCCGCACTTCCACTCTGAGGAATCTGCGCAGCCGGACCAGCGGATGATTGCGCCGTGTCACAGGGGCTGACTTTTTGCGGATCATTGTTCAAACCACTAAGACGTTCATACGCCGATTCACGATCGAGCACCTGCTCATACACCCCGGCAACCAAAGAGGACGCTCGGGCCGCGTTGCGCTCGTCCAGCGAGAGCGGCCCGATACGCGAAGTGGGCGGTAACACAAACCCGCGTTCGACCACCCTTGGGCGGCCCTGCTCATCGAGAAAAGAAATCAGTGCCTCACCAACACCCAACTCGGTAATCGCCGATTCGGCATTGAATGCCGGGTTAGCGCGCAAGGTCTCCGCCGCCGCCTTCACCGCTTTTTGGTCTCGCGGAGTAAACGCCCGCAGCGCGTGCTGAACGCGATTGCCCAGCTGGCCGAGCACCGCATCAGGAATGTCGAGGGGATTTTGCGTGACGAAATACACGCCCACGCCTTTCGAGCGAATCAAGCGCACCACCTGCTCAATTTTCGTCAATAGGGCCGGCGGCGCCTCGTTAAACAGCAAATGAGCTTCGTCAAAAAAGAATACCAGCTTGGGCTTGGGCAAATCGCCGGCTTCGGGCAATTGCTCAAACAGCTCCGCCAACAACCACAACAAAAAACACGCATACAAGCGCGGGCTGTTCAGCAGCTTTTCAGCAGCCAGGATATTCACCACACCCCGGTTATCGATAGTCTGCATCAGATCGTCGATATTGAGCATCGGCTCGCCGAAAAACTGGTCGCCACCCTGCTCCTCAAGCGTGAGCAAACCGCGCTGAATCGCGCCTATCGAGGCGGCGGAAACATTGCCGTATTGCGTCTTGATGCTGGCGGCGTTTTCGCCAACGTGCTGCACCATCGCACGCAAATCTTTCAGGTCAAGCAGCAGCAAGCCCTGATCGTCGGCAACTTTGAAGATCAGTTGCAAGACGCCCGCTTGCGTATCGTTCAAACCCAGCAGTCGCCCTAACAACAACGGCCCCAGGTCAGACACGGTGGCCCGCACCGGATGCCCCAGTTCGCCAAACACATCCCAGAACGTCACCGGGCAGGCTTGCGGCTGCCAGTCGGTAACGCCCAGTTTCTGCAAGCGCACTTGCAGTTTGTCGGAGGCAACGCCCAGCGCTCCCAGGCCAGATAAATCTCCCTTGGCATCGGCGAGAAAAACCGGCACGCCCGCTCGGGAGAATTGCTCGGCCATGCGCTGCAAGCTCACCGTTTTACCCGTCCCCGTCGCCCCGGTAATCAAGCCGTGACGATTAGCGAGGGCAGGCAGCAGTTCAAGTGACGTTGCGCCCGCTTGGGCAATGGGCAGGGGATAAGTCATGTCGAGTCGAGTCGGGGTGCTAAAATTTTGATTTTACGCAGCAACTCTTACAAATAAAGGGAAACACACCATGGCCGGACACTCGAAATGGGCCAACATCCAGCACCGCAAGGGTCGTCAGGATGCCAAGCGGGGTAAGGTTTTTACCAAGCTGATCAAGGAAATCACGGTTGCCGCCAAGATGGGCGGGGGCGACATTAGCGCTAACCCGCGCCTGCGGCTGGCGGTTGAAAAAGCCAAGGCGCAGTCGCTGCCCAAAGACAATATGGAAAACGCCATCAAGCGCGGCACGGGCCAGCTTGAAGGGGTTAACTACGAAGAACTGCGCTATGAAGGCTATGGCATCGGCGGCGCGGCAGTAATTGTGGATTGCCTGACCGATAACAAAATTCGCACCGTCGCCGAAGTGCGCCATGCCTTTTCCAAAAATGGTGGCAATCTGGGTACCGACGGCTCGGTGGTCTTCATGTTCAAGCATTGCGGCCAGATGCTCTTTGCCCCGGGTACCGACGAAGGCAAGTTGATGGATGTCGCCATCGACGCCGGCGCCGAAGATGTCGTGACTAATGATGACGGCTCGATTGAAGTGCTCACCGCCCCGGCTGATTTTGCAGCGGTACATGATGCGCTGATCGCCGCCGGCTTTAGCTCGGAGTTTGGCGAAGTGACGATGAAACCGCTCAACGAAGCGGAACTGACCGGCGACGATGCGCTCAAGATGCAAAAGCTAATCGACGCGCTGGAATCACTCGATGACGTGCAAGAGGTTTACACCACCGCGGTCTTCGACGAAGCCTGAT
This sequence comes from uncultured Propionivibrio sp., assembly GCA_964521935.1. Classification (GTDB taxonomy): domain Bacteria; phylum Pseudomonadota; class Gammaproteobacteria; order Burkholderiales; family Rhodocyclaceae; genus JADJEF01. The sequence continues at coordinate 572 of CAZFSH010000100.1, read as the reverse complement.
TTTTTACGCTACACGCCGTCCCACAGCGACTGACTTTTGCCCGAAACCTTTGTGCTAATCACCCGGTGACCCCCACGCGCATTCTCGGCATCGACCCCGGCCTGCGCAGCACCGGCTTCGGGGTGATCGAACAAAGCGGTCAGTCGCTGCGCTACATTGCCAGCGGCTGCATCAAGACAGACGGTACCGCCACCTTGCCAACACGCATCGGTACGCTGATCGACGGCATTGCCGAAGTCATCGCCACCTATCAGCCGCAGCAATCGGCGGTGGAAATCGTGTTCGTCAACGTCAATCCGCAATCGACGCTCCTGCTCGGGCAAGCCCGCGGCGCCGCCATCGCCGCACTGGTCAGCACGCAGTTGCCTGTTGCCGAATACACCGCCTTGCAAGTCAAACAAGCCGTCGTCGGCCACGGCAAAGCCGCGAAAGAACAGGTACAGGAAATGGTCAAACGCCTGCTACAGCTACCCGGAATCCCCAGCCCCGATGCCGCCGATGCGCTGGCGTGTGCCATTTGCCACGCCCATGGCGGTCATGGCCTCGGCGCTCTGAGTAATGTGGGCACCCTC
>CAZFSH010000099.1:0-9383 GCA_964521935.1 uncultured Propionivibrio sp. | reverse complement strand
CTGGACAATCGCTCGCAGCAGATCAGCAGCATCGTCAATGTGATTAAAGACATTGCCGACCAAACCAATTTGCTCGCGCTTAATGCCGCGATTGAAGCCGCGCGTGCCGGCGAGCAGGGGCGCGGCTTTGCCGTGGTGGCAGATGAAGTGCGCAAACTGGCCGAGCGTACGGCGCAGGCGACGGTCGAGATTGGCGAAATGATCGACGCCATGCGCAACGAGTCGGCGGTTGCGGTCACGCGCATGGGTGAGACGCACAATGTGGTGCGCAGCGGGGTAAGCATGGCCGAAGACGCCGCACAACACATCCGCCTGATTAGCGAACAGACGCTCACCGTAGTGGAGCGCATCCGTGAAATTGCGCACGCGGCAAGCGAGCAATCGGCCGGTACCACGATGATGGCGCAGGCCTCGGAGCGCATCAGCATGATGGCCCATGACAGCCAGCGTGCGCTGACCGAAGCCAGCGACGTGGTGCATGATCTCAATGGCTTGGCCGGCGAGCTGCACGCGATGATCGCGCGCTTCAAGCTTTAATTTTTTCGCTGATTTTGCCGCTTTGGCTGCTTTCGTCGAACGTGCCGCTCATGCCGCCATAAGCGGCACCAGCCAACCCTGATCGACTGCCACGGCTTTGGCACGCAGCAAGTCCGCCACCAGCCATTCGGCAAATGCGGTACTGTCTTGCGCCAGCAAATGCGTGCGCGCGGTAACGAAGAAAGGGATGCTGTCCAGGTAGTCGGGCAGGGTGTCTATCCGCAAGCGTTGTTGATCGAGAAGGTTGAAGGTAAAGCAGGCACGCAGGGCGTTACGCGCGAGGCGGGCGCTATCTTTTTCATAGGCATCGAGTCGCGCAAACGCGCGCGCCAGGGCCGCGTCAACGTCGGCAAAGGCGCGGCCGTGTCCCGGAATAACCAGGTCAATGGCCAGTCTGGCAATCGTTTCCAGCGTTGCCCGCGCTGCCGGCAGTGCCTGCGGGTCGCCCATCAACTCGCCAAAGACAACACCGAAGCCATCCTCCCACAAGGCATCGCCGGAAATGAGCAGGCGTTTTTCCTGGCAGTAGAAAATCACGGCATGCATGTCGTGGCCGGGCGCGGCGATAGCCTGCCAAACGAGGCCGCCCAGTTCTATTTCGTCGCCGGCGGCAAGGGTGCTGTCGTGAATGAAGCGTTCACCCCGCTGTCCGGCGGGTGCGAGCAGTAGAGCGTCTTCGTCCCACTGCGCAATCACCGGCGAGAGTCCCTCCGGGATAATGATTTCGCAGCCGAATGCCTGTTTGAGCGTGGCGTTGCCACCGATGTGGTCGGCATGCGAGTGGGTGTTGATCAGGCGCTCAAGCGATAGTGTGCTGCGCCGTCCCACAGCGGCTGACTTTTGCAGCGCCGCTGTCACCAGCGCCAGCGTTTGTGCGGACTGCCCGGCGTAGCCCGAGTCAATCAGCGCGGCGCCGGCAATGTCGCCGTTACCGGCGGCAAAGAAAATGGAGTTGGAGGAGAGCCAGCCGCGCTCTATCAGCTGTATCGTCGGTGGCAACAGAGCTGGGGCTGCCGCCGCCGCGCTCATTGGGGCGTGCTGTTTATGTCGTTCGCTTCGCTGATGTCACTGGCCCAGTTAACCGGTCGTGTGGCCAGCTGCTCCATGGTGTCTTGCCTGACTTCTGGCGAGGTGCTGCCCCAGTTGCTGATTTCTTCAAGCGTGCGCCCACAGCCGATGCAGTAGCCGCTTTCGTCATCCATCTGACAGATACCAATGCACGGTGACATCAGTGGGCCTGTGGGCGTGTGGTGTTACGTTTGGCGATGACCGCACGCGCGACGCGTGAGGCCGGCTCGCGCCCGAGCAGGCCGGTGATCCACGACGCGGTATCCACGAGACCGTCAAGATCAATGCCGCTGTCGATGCCCAAGCCCTTGAGCAGCCAGACCACATCTTCCGTTGCCACATTGCCTGAGGCGCCGGCGGCATAAGGGCAGCCACCGAGGCCGCCCACCGAACTATCGAATACCGTCACGCCCAATTGCAGCGCGGCATAGATGTTGGCAATGGCCATGCCATAGGTGTCATGGAAATGCCCGGCCACTTTTTTCAGCGGCACACGTTTGACGACAGCCTCGATCATGGTGCGGGTTTTTTCCGGCGTGCCGATGCCGATGGTGTCGCCGAGGCTGATCTCGTAACAGCCCATGGTGAATAGTGCGTGCGCCACTTCCGCCACGGTTGCTGGTGCTACGTCACCTTGATAGGGGCAGCCGAGTACACACGAGACATAGCCGCGCACTTTCAGGCCGGCTTCTTTGGCCGTGGCGACGACGGGTTTGAAACGCTCCAGCGACTCGGCAATCGAGCAATTGATGTTCTTCTGCGAAAAGGCTTCCGAGGCGGCGCCGAACACCGCTACTTCGCGCGCCCCTGCGGCGATGGCGCGTTCCAAGCCCTGCATGTTGGGCGTGAGCACTGGAAAGCTGACCCCGGCGCGGTCGGCATCGGAGGTGGGCAGGCCGGCCATGACGGCGGCGGCATCGGCCATTTGCGGCACCCATTTGGGCGAGACAAAGGCGGTCGCTTCGATACTGGTGAGGCCGCAGCTGGCCAGCCGGCGTATCAGCTCCAGCTTGATCTCGGTGGCTACCGGAGTGGGTTCATTTTGCAGGCCGTCACGCGGACCGACCTCAACGATGCGTACTTTGGAAGGGAGTGCCATCGGTACATTCTAGCCGGCAAAAAGACTGGCGATATGCTGCGTCATATCAGCGCAATCTTAGCTGCGCAATAGCTGCACTTCACCAACCGCCACGCGCAGGCGATGGGCCAGGTTGCGTGCCATGTGTTCGAGAATGGCCAGCGCTACCGGCGGATTGTCATGGCGAATTTTTTCAAAGGCCGCGCGTGACAGTGCATAGACCTCGACATCGCTGATGGCTTCGGCATCGGCACTGTGCGGGCCACCGCTCAGGAAGTTCATGCCGCCGATGATGTCGCCGGGGCCGCAGGTGGCCATGTGGTAGCTGTCTTTTTTGCTCAGCGGCACAGTGACTTTTACCGTGCCACGACGCACCAGAAACAATTCGCCGCCCGCCGCTCCGGCTTTGAATACTTTCTTGCCGGCCTTGACGGTGCGCAAGCTCACCTGATCCGCCAGCGGACGGATGCTCGCCGGGTCAAGTCCGGCAAAGACCTGCATGTTGAGCACATCAATGGCGTCGCTATTGCCCAGGTCAGCGGCTGCCTCTTCCAGCTGACGAGCCTCGATCCACTCCAGCGCCTCGTCGATCTGGCGGAAGGCAAAGGCTTTGTTGGTCGGGCGCACGACGCCGGTTTCCTTGAGGAAACGCTTCATTTTCAGGCCGCTGGGCAAATCCCGCGGAATGTCGCAAAACACCAGATAGGCGTCGTGTTCTTCCAGTCTATCCTTGATCTGTTCGAGCACGTGGGTGGCGGTCACATCCAGCGACTGCACGCGGCGCATGCTCAGGATCACGTATTTGCGCTTGCCCGTTTCCTGCTCCAGTGCGGTGTGCAGCTGATTGGCCGTGCCAAAAAACAGGCTGCCTTGCAGCTCGATCACGACCGTATCGTCGAGCTTGCTGTCCAGGGTTTTACGCTCGCTGGTGGTACGCGTGCGCTTGGCAAAAATCTCGTTGCCTTCGATGCGGTTACGCACCACCGAACTGCGCGTTTGCTCGCGAATGAACAACACGATGGCCAGTGCGACACCAACGCCCGAGGCGGCAATCAGGTTGCCAAACACCGCGACCAGAATCACCGCCATGATCACGGCGAAATCCACACGTGTGGCCGGGCTGTAGAAAAAGCGCAGGCTGTGGCGGTCGATCATGCGCGTGCCGATCACGATCAATATGCCGGCCAGTGCCGCAACCGGCACCCAGGCAATCAAGGGCGCCAGCACCAGATACGCGACCAGCGCAAAGACACCTTCGAGCATGCCCGAGCGCCGCGTATGTCCACCACTGGAAATATTGATCAGCGAGGCACCCATGGTGCCGGCACCGGGAATGCCGCCGATCAGCGAGGAGGCCATATTGCCCACGCCTTGTCCGATCAGTTCGCGGTTGGAGTCGTGGCGGCTGTTGCTCATGGCATCGAGCACGACGCAGGTTTTCAGCGTGTCAATGGAGAGCAGCACCGCCAGCGTCAACGCGGGTACGGCGACCTTGATCGCCGCGTCAATGCCGAGCCCTTTGAGCGCGTGCCAGTGCTCCTGGATCATCTCCGGCAAGCTGTGGTCACCGCTGGTCAGCGTGCCCACAAGCAGCGGGTTGTTGGTGGTTTCCAAGGCCGTATGGCCGAGCAGGCCAAGCAGGCAATAGCCGGCGATACCGGCGAGCAAGGCCACAATCGCCGCCGGTACCACGCGTATCAGACGGGGGATATACACCATGGTGCCGATCACCAGCATGCCGACCACGATGCTGCGCCAGTCCCATGTGCCGGGCTGGCTCAGCGCGTGCAAAAAACTGGTTCCGCTGGCGGTGCCGAGTAACTTGGGAACCTGGCTGCCGATGATGATCAGGCCAACGCCAGACAGATAGCCACTGACTACCGGATAAGGGATGAATTTGATCAGGCGGCCGACTCCGGCCAGCCCCAAGGCGATCTGGACCAGACCGGCGAGCAAGCCAATCATGCCGATGAGCAAGACCACCCCATTGGGATCAACACCGCCTTGCGTGAAGCTAATGGCTAGTGCCGAGAGCACGGCGGCAGCGGGCGCGCACGGAGCCGTGATCAGGCGCTGACTGCCGCCCAAGGCTGGGGCAATCAGGCCCAGCGCGGTGGCGCCGAGTATGCCGGCCAGCGCCCCTTGTGCTGCTTGCGTGCCGCCCAGCGGCGCGAAGATGGTGACGCCAAAGGCGATGGCCGATGGCAGAGCGACCAGCATCGCCGCCAGGCCACCCCAGATATCGCCAGCCCAATCTGTGCGTAGGGCGTTGCGGGCACTTTGGTTGGCGGAGGTGAGTTTGGGTGCTGACTGTGGCTGGCTGGCCGATGGTAGAGGGCTCATGAAACGACGCTATTACTAAACCAGCCAAGGAGTATGGTCTTGCTGAGTGGTAGCGTCAAACGTGTTTAATTCCGTCTTCCAGTTGATCTGGATCACATGCCGCGTCATCGGCAGATGCTAGCTTGCACGCATAAGAAATAGGGGATCATGCAAGCGTGAAAGATAGTTCATCCACCGCACAGCGGCTGCGGAACCACCGGCAATACCTCTTGCTTGCCTTGCTGGTGCTGATCGCCATTGGCACCTTGGTGTTCGTGGGAATGACGCTGCAGCAGCAACGCGAGGCCAATCGCCAGCGCAGCTTCGTGCACGAGACTGAGCGTGTGACCACCAAACTCGGGGAACGGCTCTTTGCCTACACGCAGATATTGCGCGCCGGTGCCGGATTTTTTGCCGGTGCTGGTTCTGATGCGGGTGCCGTGACGCGTGCCGGTTGGACACAGTTTGTCGCCAAGCTTGATCTGGACCAGTCTTACCGTGGCATCCAGGGAGTGGGTTTTTCCCTGGCGATTCCTGCGCAGGACTTGCCCGCTCACTTGCGCGAGATTCGCCAACAGGGCTTTCCCGACTACGTGGTGAAGCCGGAGGGCGAGCGCGAGATTTACAGCAGCATCATTTATCTTGAGCCCTTCACCGGCCGTAATTTGCGCGCCTTTGGCTACGACATGTTTTCCGAGCCAACGCGGCGTGCCGCCATGACGCAGGCGCGCGATACCGGGGATGTGGCCTGCTCGGGCAAAGTGTTGCTGGTGCAGGAAACTAAAAATGATGTGCAGTCGGGCTTGCTGGCCTATTTTCCGGTGTATCGAAACGGTGCCTTGACGCAGACCGTTGAGCAGCGACGTGCCGCGTTAGTGGGCTGGGTGTATAGCCCCTACCGGGTGAATGATTTGCTGATGCCCATTCTTGACAGTGAGCTCAATGCCATCCACCTGGAAATCTTTGACGGCGAGCTGATCAGTGAGGCAACGCTGCTGTTTGACAGCGAAGCGGGCAAACGTACCGATACCCCAGCCGGCGCCAATGGTGGAACTAGTGGTGGAACTAATGGCGCGACGGATGGGGCGATGGCGAGTCTGGTCACGACGCAAAAAGTCGAATTTGCCGGCCGCACCTGGACGTTGCGTTACTCGCCATTACCAGGCTTTACGGCCGCCGATCATGGTGCGGCAGATAGTCAGTTTGAGCGCATCAGTTTGCTCATCATTGGTGGCTTGGTCCTGGCGCTGGCTCTGGCTCTGGTGCGCACGCGCCAGAGCGCCAACACCATTGCCCAGAAGTTGACGATATCGTTGCGTGCCAGCGAAGCGCGCTACAACGCGTTGTTCGCCAGTTCGCAAGTACCCATGTTGCTGATTGACCCGCTCGATGGCCGCATCGTTGAGGGCAACAGCGCTGCCGCCGAGTTTTATGGCTATCGCCGAGAGCAGTTGCAGTCTTTGCCAATGGCGCAGATCAACGCGCTCAGTGCCGAGGAAATTGCCGCCGAAACGGCACTCATGGTGCATGCCGGTCGTCCCTGTTTACTGGTCAAGCACCGCTGCGCCGATGAGCGTGTGCGTGATGTGGAGGTCTACTCGGGGCCGGTGGTGGTGGATGGCCAGCAATTGCTCTATGCCATTGTTCATGATGTCACCGACCGGCGCGCGATGGAAGTGGCCATCGCTGAGCTGAACCGGGACTTCCTCGCCTTTCTCGACAACACCAGCGACTTCATTTACTTCAAGGATCGTGCCGGTCATTTCCGCTTTTGCAGCCAGACGCTCGCGCAGATCACCCAGCACGCCAGCTGGCGCGATATGGTGGGCAAACATGATCGCGATGTGTTCCCTGCCGACACGGCGAAAATTTATGAAGAGGAAGAGCGGCCGATTTATCGGGATGGCGTGCCGCTGTTGAATAAGGAAGACCCCTATTACCGCGCGGATGGTAGCCCCGGCTGGGTCAGCACCAACAAGTGGCCGGTGAAAGATGCTGCGGGCGCGGTGGTCGGCTTGTTCGGCATCAGCCGCGATATCACCATGCGGCGTCAGACCGAAGAGCGGCTACGGCTCGCGGCCAACGTGTTCAGCTCATCCAGCGAAGGCATCATGGTGACGGATGCGCAGGCGACGATCATTGAAGTTAACGAGGCGTTTACCCGCATTACCGGCTATGAGCGTGACGAGGTGCTTGGGCAGAAGGCGTCGCTGCTGTCGTCTGGCCGGCAAGACGCCGCGTTTTACGCCAGCCTCTGGCAAACCCTCAATACCACCGGTCACTGGCGTGGCGAGTTGTGGAACCGGCGCAAATCTGGCGAGCTGATCGCCGAGCTGCTCACGATCAGCGCCATCCGCAATCCTGACGGCGAGCCAAGTCAGTACGTCGGCTTATTCAGTGACATCACGCGCATCAAAGAGAACGAAAAGCGGCTCGAACACATTGCCCACTACGACACTTTGACGGCCTTGCCGACCCGCTTGTTGATGCTGGAACGCTTGCATCACGCGATGGCGCGGGTGAAACGTGAGGGGTCGCTGCTGGCACTGGTGTTCATTGACCTGGATGGCTTCCGGGAGATCAACGACCAGCACGGCCATGACGCCGGCGACATTTTGCTGGTGACTTTGGCGGCGCGGCTGAGCGAGCTATTGCGCCCGGATGACACGATTTCGCGCATTGGCGGTGATGAGTTTGTCGTGCTGCTCAATAGCTTGAGCAGCCAGGCCGAGAGCCTGGCCCTGATAGTGCAGTTGCTCGAAGCGGCGCAACGACCGATGGCGCTGGGCGACGAACACTTGCAGGTCTCGGCCAGTATCGGTGCCAGCTTTTATCCGCAGACCGCGGACATTGATTCCGGCGATCTGCTGCGCCAGGCCGAACGCGCCATGAGCGCGGCCAAGCTGGCGGGGAAAAACTGCTATCGGCTTTATGAGGCGGCTTTATGAGTCACCACCCCACTGAGTCGCCGTCCCACAGCAACTGACTTTTCGTCAGTTGCTGCTTACGTCAGCTTGTTGGTCACCGTCGCCGCAAAATCGACCAGTTCGGCGCCATCGCTGACCTGATCGCCGACGGCAAAACGGAAGGCCTTGATGGTGCCCGCCGCCGGTGCCGTGATCGTATGTTCCATTTTCATGGCTTCGAGAATCAGCAGCGGCGCACCTTTGTCCACCACGCTACCTTCCTTGGCCAGTAACGCGACAATTTTTCCCGGCATCGGCGCCGTGAGGCCGCCTTCGGCGCCGCCACCCTCGCTCGCGTGAAACAGCGGATCAATGGCCGAGAGTACATAGCTGCGACCATTCACGAAAACATGGCGCCGCTCGCCCGCGACGATCACCGTGGCTGTCAGGCGACGGCCGTCGATGCTGGCGTTGAGGGTGCCGTCTTCATGCAGCCGCCCTGACAGGCTTGTTGCGTGTGCGTCGTCACGCACGACAAAGGTATCGGCGGCGTGATACGACACCGTCAATAACTGCTCTGCCTCGCCATGGCGCAGCTTGATTGTGCGCTGGGCGCTGCCATTCATGCGCCACCCATCGCGTCGGTGCCACGGTGAATAGGGGTCACTGCTGTGCGCGGCTTTGCTCGCCGCGAACTGCTGATCGCGCAGCAGTTCAGCCAGCGCCGCGACGTGCCACACATCGGACGGCACCTCGCCGGCCGCCGGGAATAAGTAATCACGTTCGCGCTCAATCAGTCCGGTGTCGAGGTCGGCCTCCGCAAAGGCCGGGCAAGCGACAAGGCGCGAGAGAAAGCCGACGTTGCTGGTGACCCCGACCACGCGGTAGTCGGCCAAGGCTTTGAGCATGCGCGCGAGGGCACTCTTGCGATCCGTATCCCAGACAATCAGCTTGGCGATCATCGGGTCGTAATAGGGGGTGATCTCGTCGCCCTGTTCAACGCCGGTGTCGATGCGTACGTTGATCGACTCGGCGGGCGGCGCCAGATGCGCGAGTTTGCCGGTCGAGGGCAGAAAGCCCTTGTCGGCATCTTCGGCATAAATGCGCGCTTCGATCGCGTGACCGCGAATGGCCAGTTGCTCTTGTGCCAGCGGCAAGGCTTCGCCGGCGGCGACGCGTAGCTGCCATTCGACGAGATCGAGCCCCGTGATCATTTCGGTGACCGGGTGCTCCACTTGCAGGCGGGTATTCATCTCCATGAAGTAAAACGTACCGTCCTGGTTTGCGATGAACTCCACCGTGCCAGCACCGACATAACCGACAGCTTTGGCCGCATCCACCGCGGCTTTGCCCATGGCAGCGCGGCGCTCGGGTGTCATGCCCGGTGCGGGGGCTTCCTCCAGCACTTTTTGATGTCGGCGCTGTACCGAGCAGTCGCGCTCAAAGAGATAGACGCAGTTGCCTTGGGTGTC
>CAZFSH010000098.1:0-9400 GCA_964521935.1 uncultured Propionivibrio sp. | reverse complement strand
GGCGCGTACTGCGCATCGGTGATCGGCACGGTGATCGAATAACCCTTGATCGGATAAACGGGAATGTCGATCCCCAGCGGCTTGAGCATGGTGGTCGAATAGCTGCCCAGCGCCAACAGATAGACATCACCCTTGATCACCCCGGTATCGGTGCGCACGCCGGTAATGGTATCGCCGGCCGTTTCCAGCCCCTGGATCGTGACATTGAATTTGAACTGCGCGCCCAGCGACTCGGCCATCTTGCCCAGCGCTTGCGTGAATTTGAAGCAGTCGCCGGTTTCATCGCCGGGCAGCCGCAAGGCACCGACAAACTTTTCCTTGGTCAGGTTCAGCGCCGGCTCTACTTTGCAGAAGCCCTCACGGTCGAGCACTTCAAAGGGCACCTTATAGTGCTGAAGCACTTCGACATCCTTGCCAATGCCGTCCATCTGCGCCTGCGTGCGGAACAGTTGCAAAGTGCCTTGGGTGCGTTCGTCGTACTGAATGCCAGTCTCAGCGCGCAACTGCTTGAGACAGTCGCGGCTGTATTCGGCGATGGGCACCATGCGGCCCTTGTTGATCGCGTAGGCTTTCTCGGTACAGTTCGCCAGCATCGACAAACCCCAGCGCCACATTGACCATTCCAGCAAGGGCCAGATCACCAAGGGGCTGTGCTGCATCAGCATCCATTTGATCGCTTTGACCGGTACGCCCGGGCCAGCCCAGGGCGCCGAGTAGCCGGGAGAGACTTCCCCGGCATTGGCGTAGCTGGTTTCCAGGGCCGGAGCGGCTTGGCGATCAATGACGGTGACCTGATGGCCGGCTTTGGCCAGATAGTAAGCAGCCGTGGTGCCGATCACGCCGCTACCGAGAACGATGACATTCATAGCGCACCTTACGATGAGGAAGTACGCTGATTATCCTCCGACGGTGTGCTTGGCGTGCGAGGCGCTCAGAAGTCGAGCAGCGCAAACGAAATATCGTCGTGCGCGCGGACACCATCGAGGTGATGGTCCAATACCTGACGCAGGCGATCGAGCGCCGCCTTGGTCGTGTCGCTTGGCGTGGGTGGGCCGACTGCTAGCACCACGGCCTCGACGCCCAGCGGCTTCGCGTCGGCGCCAAGCACTTCGTCCAACCCGTCTGAATAGATCAGCAGACGGACCGGGGTGGCGAATTGCTGCACCGTGACGTGGTTGTCGAAGTGGGCATCGTCGACGATGCCCAGCGAAAGGTGATTGGCGGCAAAGCGCGCCGCGACGCTGCCGTCCGCAGCAATTACCAATGCGGGCGGGCAGCCACCATTCCAAATTTCGATAACGCGATTACGCACGTCGATACGCGCTACGGTTGCCGCGATGAAACGCCCGATCGGCATCTGGTCGCGCAGGCGCTGATTCATCTCGCGCACAATCGCCGATACCACGCGCTCTTCCTCCACCATGCGGTTGAAGATGGGGACGATAGGGAGCAGGGGCAGCGCCGCCGGCAGGCCATGGCCCATCGAATCGGCGTGAATCAGGTAAATATCCCCGTTGGGTGCGCACCGTGCGAGCGAAATATCACCGGACAAACGGTCTGTCGGCTGATTGAAGGCGCAAAAGCCCGGGGGTAGCGTTCGGTTTTCCGGCTGAATATGTTCAATGATGGTGCGTGCCATTTCCATTTCAGCTTCGGCACGATCGCGATATTCCTGCAACTGCCGGGTTGTTTCCGCGAGGCGAGCCTGGATGTCGGCAATGCGTGCCATCGCGCGTACCTTGGCCGCCAACAGGCGCAAGTCGAAGGGTTTGCTCACAAAGTCATCACCGCCTGCGTCAAGGGCACGCACCATATCAGCCGGTTGATTGAGCGCCGACATGAAGATCATCGGTACCCAGGTATCGCCAGCGAGTTCGCGAATCCGGCTGGCAGCCTGGTTGCCGTCGATGCCAGGCAGCATCACGTCCATCAGTACTAAATCAGGACGCTCTTGTGAAAACAGCGTGACGGCTTCCTCGCCGCTGTGTGCGGGGATCATGGTGTGCCCGAGCGTGGCCAAAAACTGGCGCATCAAGGCCAGATTGTCGTCACTGTCGTCGCACACCAAGACGCGTAACGGGCGCGTGGTTTGCAGCGTTTTCATGCCGCAATCTTTCCGTTACCGTCACTGTTGCGCGTGTCATCGGCATACGACTCGCAAATCGGACGGATTTCATCAAAGGCGGAGATAAAGAGCTCGATGAGCGTGGGGTCGAAGTGTTTGCCGGAATTTTCGCGCAGGAAGGTCAGCGCCTCCTCCATCGACCAGGCGCGCTTGTAGGGGCGGGTGCTGGTCAGCGCATCAAATACGTCGGCGACCGCGACAATGCGGCCCACCAGTGGAATTTCCTCGCCGGACAATCCGTTCGGGTAGCCGCTGCCGTCCCACTTTTCGTGATGGGTCAGGGCGATGTCACGAGCCATGATCATGAGCGGAGCGTTGCTGCCGTCGAGCAAGTCGGCGCCAATCTGGGCGTGCGTTTTCATAATTTCCCATTCAGCGGCATCAAGTTTTCCGGGTTTAAGCAGTACGGCATCGGGGATGCCGATTTTGCCAATATCGTGCATCGCGCTGGCGCTGAGCAGTTTCTCGGCCATCGTGTCATTCATGCCGGACAGGCGGCCAAGAATCTGTGACATCTTGCTCATGCGAATGATGTGCAAGCCGGTTTCGTTGTCACGCCACTCGGCGGCGCGGCCGAGGCGACGAATAATGTCCAGACGGGTGTCGGCCAGTTCGCGCGTACGCAGACGCACGCGCTCTTCCAGTATTTCTGCGCGGCGGCTGACTTCCTGATGCAGCAGATGCGCGCCGAGCACATTGGCGATGCGGGCAATCATCTCGATCATGTTGACCGGCTTGGTCAGGTAGTCGCGCGCGCCGCCTTGCAAGGCACGCAGGCGGTTTTCTTGATCGACCTGAGCCGTGATGATCAACACGGCTGGCGGCATGGGCAGCGTCTGCAATTGCGCCATTACTTCGTGGCCATTCAGATGCGGCATGTTGAGATCCAGTATGACCAGATCCGGCTCGGCTGTTTTGGCGAGAGTTAGCGCATCACGCGCGTCGTCGACCAGTACCAGACGGCTATAGCCTGCCGAGAGCAGCACTTTTTCGAACAAGCGTAAGTTCTGCTGCTGATCATCGACGATCATGATTTTGGCTTGGGCGAGTTCATTGCTAACCATGGGCTTTCCTTTGAGTTTGCGTACGGCTACGGGCCAGCGCTTCGGTCAGTTCGAGCAAACGCGTGACGTTGATGGGTTTGGGTAAATACGCGGCAAAGCCGGCTTTCAGGTAGTGCTCTTCAGCCTGCGCAAAAACCGTGGCGGTGACGGCAATGGCTGGAATATCTTTGGTCAGCGCGTCGGCCTGCAGTGCCTCGAGCAGGGTAAAGCCGCTCATTCCTGGCAAATCAATGTCGATCAGCAAGAGGTCGGGTTGGCGTAGCTTGGCCATGTCAAGACCCAGGGGGCCGCTATGCGCGGTAAGCAAGCGCCAGTGTGGACGCATGGCGAATACATCACGGATCAATTGCGTATTGGCCAGGTTGTCTTCAACGTACAAGACGGTTATTTCGGTAGCGGGTAGTTCGAGTTTTGCGCTCGTGGTGCTGGCCAGGGCGGCGGATACCTGTGCTGCCTCGCTTCCCGTTGCCGCGGGTACGCTGACGCTGAATTCGCTGCCGACACCGATGGTGCTGGTGACATGAATCTGCCCACCCATGGATTCGATCAGGTTGCGACTGAGCGATAGGCCAATGCCGGTACCGTCGATTTCACTGTTTTCGTCGACCAGTCGGGTGAAGGGCTGAAACAATTCGCCCAGTCGTGCTGGGTCGATGCCTTGTCCTGTGTCGGCTACGCTTATTTGCCAGTGTGTTTTGCGGTCAGGGTCTTTGGTATCTTTGTTGTCAAGGAGCGCCACGCGCAGATGGACTTCGCCACCCTTGCCGTTGTACTTGATTGCATTGCTGAGCAAATTGACCAATACCTGGCGCAGGCGTAAGCGGTCGCCCATTGCCTGGGCGCTGTCTGGTACCTCATGCACGTGTATGCGTACTTCGCGCTTATGCGCCAACCCCCGGGTCATCGCTATGGCATCGTCGATCACCGAGCGCAGATGGAAGGGTTCGATGGTCAGGCGCAGCTTGCCCGCCTCGATGCGCGCCAGATCCAGCACATCGTCAATCAAGGCCAGCAAATGCTGACCAGCGCGCAGAATATGATCAACATTTTCTTCGCCGCTGACGTCCAGCTTGCCGGCAATTTGCAGCAACTGCGCGAAGCCGAGAATGGAGTTCAAGGGCGTGCGCAGTTCGTGACTCATGCGCGAGAGAAATTCCGATTTGGCATGGTTCGCCGCATCGGCAAGAATCCTGGCTTCCTCCAGGGCTTTGCGCTGCATTACTTCGTCGGTAATGTCTTGCACGACACCGAGCATTCGTAGTGGCGTACCCTGGAGGTTGCGCGTTACCGCACCTTGCTCAAGCAGCCAGCGCACCGTTCCGTTCGGCCACACGCAACGATGCTCTATTTTGTAGGGAGTACCATCGTTAATACTGCTATTGATGGCATTGACTACCGCAGCCCGGTCATCTGGATGTACCGCGTTGAGAAAATTCTGATAGGTCGTCTCAACGATTCCTTCGTAGCCAAAGAGGGGGGCGATTTGCTCTGACCAGTAAACCTCGCCGGTATTGATATCCCAGTCCCAGGTGCCAATATTGGCGTATTCCTGGCTGCGCCGAAAGCGCTCGTCACTGGTTTTCAGGGAGTTTGCCAGATGTTTGAGCTCGGTGATTTCAGTCCGGATCGATACATAACAGCTGGGTAAGCCGGCGTCGTCAAGGAAGGGCACGATGGTGGTGGAAACCCAATACAAACGCCCATCCTTGGAGCGATTGCAGATTTCACCGCTCCAGCACAAACCTGAGGAGATGGTGCGCCAGAGGGCATCGTAAAACTCCGGCCTATGCGTACCGGATTTGAGCAGTCGATGGTTTTGCCCTATCAGCTCGTCACGCCGGTAGCCGCTGACGCGGCAGAAATGATCATTGACTTCAATAATTTCGCCATTGATATTACTGATGCTGACAATCGCATGTGCATCCAATGCCGACAGCAGGATGCCGACGTTCGCCGGCGACATGCCCGCCGTAGGCAATGATTTCATCGCGATTCCCACGGATGAAACACGATTCATTACCTGGCCCTTTATCCCTGAAAACTATAGATAAAGTATATACCGTACTAAATCACTATGGTATTCTCTAGCCGCCTCTGTACAGAGCGCAGGAGATCGCCCTACTTCAATGACGTAACCCCTAGGACTCGTCCTTTTATTTTGAAATCAGACTGCGGCGTGCAGATAGTCGAGCAGCATCTGATTCAGCTCGTCAGGCCGGTCGACTTGAAGCCAGTGATAGGCGCCTTCGAGCTTGCGATACCGCCAGCCTTTGGTGACTAAGCGAGCGGACTCGGTCATCTGCTTTTCGACCAAAAATCGGTCGCCATCGCTCCACACGCCCATTACTGGCACATGGACCGGCGCTGGCGGCGCCCATAACAAGCTGAGGTTGGCAATGTAATAACTCATGCCGGCGATCAGTCGCCCAGGCCGTGCAAGCCGCTGCTTGGCATGCTCCCACTCGCCCCCCAGATCAAAGACTTTGCGGAGCAGCCACCAGTCACCCAGCTTGAGCAGCCAAGCGCCAAACTCGCGGAACAGGTAGAAGTACAGCACATACCAGCCGATCAGCTTCTGCTTCAAACCGCCGTGGGCATAGCAATAGGGGTGGCCTACCGAAAGCGCAACGTAGCGTTCAACGCGCTCGGGATGGGCGATGGCGAAATGCCATCCGATCACCGCACCCCAGTCGTGCGCGACCAGTTTCACTTTGTCTATCTTCAGCACATCAAGTAGCGCCACCAGATCGGCTACTAGATGTTCGCGTTGATAGGCACGGCGTTGTTTCGGCATTTCGCTTTCGCCGCAGCCGCGCATGTCGGGCGCAATAACGCGGTAACCGGCGGCGATCAGCGCCGGTACTTGCATGCGCCAGATACTGTGGTCATCAGGAAAGCCATGTACCAGCAGCACAGGCATTCCGCTTGGATCGCCGGCAATACCGACGTTGAATTTCAGTCCGTTCAGTGTCAGAGTTTGATAGCTGAGCATGTTGGTCTCCTGATGGTGTGATCGCGGAAGTCAGTCGCTGTGGGACGGCGCTCAAATACCGGCTTGTCTCGCCACCGGCGCCATGGCAGCGCTGCGCATGGCACCGCGCCCTCGGCCTTGCGCATATTTATCGGGCATCGTATCGCGACCGAAGGGAGCGAGGTTGAGCACTGAGTTGGGAAAGAAACGAGACACGAAAGTCGACTCTCGCGTCACCACCACGGTACACCTCAATGAGAAGGCAACACTAGTGAGACGGCTGATTGCCGGTAAAAACGCAGGAACAGCGCCGCATAAACGAAATCGACGGTGACCAAGGCCGGCAATTTCCAGCCGATGATGCCGCTCAGCCATGCACCGAAAAAGAATCCACCCAGTACCACTTTGAGGATGCCACCCAGAACAAGAAAGGGGCGATAACGTACCGGATCGACACCGATCAGCCAATAGGCGTAGCCGAAAGCGAGTGCAATGGCGGCGATCAGGCGCAAGAACATCTGCCCGCTGTCGTTGAGGTGCAATGCCAACACCTCGCCCATCCACGGAGTCGCCAGCAACAGTGGCAGGCCAAGGGCAAAGTTGAAGGCAGCGGCGGAGCTGAACAGCCACTTTTGTGAGTTCATGCTGACTTCCTTGCGAACCAGTTAAGCAGCGCCGGATAGCGATTGGGCAGGAGACGGGTCAGCCAGAACACGGTCGTTGACATGTAGCCGGTCATGATCCGCCGTTGTCCTTGCCGCATGCCGCGAATGATGTCCGCCGCGCACTCCTCGGGTGGCGTACGCAGCATCTGTGCGGCTTGGTCGGCGAAGTTATCCTCTTCCTTGTCGGCCAGTTTGACGCGACGGCCCGCCTTTTCGATGTTGGTCTTGATGCCGCCCGGATGCACGCAGATGGCCTTGACGCCGGTTCCCTCGAGTTCCTGCCACAGGCATTCAGTGAGCCCGCGCACCGCGAATTTGGACATGTTGTAGGCACTTTGCGTCGGAAAGCTGAGCATGCCAAAAATACTGGAAATATTGACGATCCAGCCTTCGCGCTGTGCCAGCATCATGGGCATAAAGGCTTTGGTACCGTAGAGGACACCGTACATGTTGATATCCAGCTGCCAACGGAATTCCTCAATGCTCGTATGCGCGACCGTGCCGACTACCGTGGCACCGGCATTGTTGATGATGACGTGAGCGGTGCCAAAGTCGCGCTTAACCTCCTCCGCATGGGCGACGAAACCCTCCCACGACGTGGCATCAAGCCGGTAGCTGCGCACGCGCTCCGGTGCCTGGCTCGGTAATAGCCGAAGCGTTTCGGCAAGGCCACTTTCATTGATGTCGGAAATGGCCAGGCGGGCGCCTGCCTGCGCAAACTGAATGGCGAGCGCGCGACCTATGCCGGAACCGGCTCCGGTAATGACGACGACTTTTTCCTGGAACATGGCGACAATCCTTTTCTGGCGTTCAAGAAGGTTTCGGTATGAAGGCTGCTGCGGTTTCTTGCTTCAGTCGGCACGGACTACTGGCGGTACTGCCCAGTTGCCCGTTAGTGTGCGTGCCTGCGGGCCATAAATGCGCAGCGCGAGATAGATTGGCCCGCTGGGGGCCGGCAACCAGTTACTTTCTTTGTCGCTGCCCGGTGAATCTTTCTGGATGTACAAGGTCAATGAGCCATCGGGATTGCGTTTCAAGCCTGGCAGCATTGGTGAGTTGATCAGGTAGCGCTTGATCGGGTTATCAATCAGCAGCTGTGTCTTGCCGTCATACATGGTGACCGACCAGAAGGCATTGGCGGGAGGCAGGTCCTCGGCCGCAAAGCGCAAGCTGTACTTGTGCTGACTTCCATCGAGGGGCTCGCTATCGGCCGTTATCCGTGTCAGCGCGTACTGCGCCTCGGTGATATCGATCGCATAGATGCCTGCCTTCGCCACGGCGGCGCGTTCGAGCCAGTTGCCGTGGTAACGCGCCCGGTCACCTCCGCCGGCCATGAACAGGTTCCAGCCATTCGACCGCTTGCCTAACTGGGTAACGTACTGGGCAATTTTCACCTCACCGGCAGCAGCACCTGCGGCAATTTCCTTGCCATATTTCGCGGCAAGCGCATTGAACTTGCTGAAGTTGCCAACGCCCACGCCGAGGCTCGCTAGTTTGTCGCGGATGTCCTTCTCGTCGTCTGTGGCCGGAATGAATTGCAGGGCGAAATCAAGATAGGCAAAGAAGTTTTGCTTCGCCATTTCCGCATCGACGCGCGGAAAATCGATGGCGGTAGGGGTTGCGCGTGCAGCCTTGCCCAGCCATGACGACAGGGGTTGGAGTTTGTAACCGGCCTGTACCGCTTTGACCTTGTCGATATCGCTCGGTGCGAATACTTGGGTGCGGATGAGAATCATCGAAAGCTGCGACCCTGAACGGAAGACCTTTCGGATGCCCTGCGGCGGTTTATTGACGTCGCCTTTCCAGTCGGGGCCGACGATCAGGTAGTCGCCCGGCACGCCCTGAGTGGCAATGCTGCCTATGATGCCGTAGTTGTAAGTACTGGCATCGCAGAGCATCAGCGAGTAATAGCGACCCTTGTCGACCGCCGCTACGCTGACAACTACCGGTTCACTGCGCAGATCGATTGCGGCAAAGGAATAAGGTGTATCGCTATTCGGTGTAACGACGGCGGTATCGTCAGGAGTGAACACCCGGTCGTAATGCTTGAATTGACCAAACGGTGCTTTGTATTGCGTTGAGCGGGTATCGACTGCATAGGAATACAGCACCGCGTAGTTCATGACGATGGGCAGGCCGTAGATATAGACTTCTTCGGCAATCGCCTGGATACGCGCCGCCTCGTCGTCGGGGCCCGTGGATTGCGCCAGGGCAAAGGCCGTCAGTATGGCGGCGAGAAACCCGGCAACGCAGTGCCGGAAATGGAGCGATAGTGCAGGCATGGTTTTCTCCTCATCATATGTCGCTTAATTTGCGATCTTTGTGGTCAATCGATGGCCCATCTTATCGAAGACTCGTCGTGATATCTTTCGAATATCGGACAGCGCGACTGGCACGGGCGAGCATCGCATGAACGAGAAACATACGCTGATGGAAAGAGGCGGCACTGGTGTTCCCAGCCATGTCTACGCGGTCCGCGTCGGCCCCATCATGCCTTTCCCCGACGTGCTCAGAGAGCTCGGCCATGATCCCGCGCCGCTGTTTGCCGCGGCCGGCATCGACGTCCGCGTTCTGG
>CAZFSH010000097.1:0-9427 GCA_964521935.1 uncultured Propionivibrio sp. | reverse complement strand
TGGCGATTGCGCATCGACTCTCCACCATCCGCGCGGCCGATCATATCGTCGTGCTGAACCACGGGCGGATTGCCGAACAGGGGCGTCATGAGCAGTTGCTCGCCATCGAGCACGGCATCTATCAACGGCTGTACTGGTTGCAGCAGATGACGCCCGACACCAACACAACAATAAGCTAACGCCGTCCCACAGCGGCTGACTTTTCCGATGCGCCATAAATTGATTCTGCTCCTGCTCCTCTGCGCCGCGCTGACTGGCTGCGCCCGCAAAGTCGGCTACGCACCCTTGCCACGCGATGCCGTCGTTCTGGCTTTTGGCGATAGCGTCACCTTTGGCACCGGGGCCGCGCCCGGTGAAGACTACCCGACACGCCTCGCCACACTGACCGGCTGGACGCTGCATAACCGTGGCATTGCCGGTGACACCGCTGCTAACGCCAAGAGCCGCATTCAGGCCGCATTGGACGAAACGCAACCGGCGCTGGTGATAGTCGAACTCGGTGGCAACGATTTTCTCAGGCGTCACCCTGAGGCCGCGGTCAAGGAAGATCTGCGCCTGATTCTGCGCGCCGCCAAAGCCGGTGGCCGGCCGGTGGTACTGGTCGCCGTGCCGCGCCTGTCGCTGCTGGCGGCCGCCGTGGGTGCACTCTCAGACGCTTCACTCTATGCAGAGCTGGCCGGCGAAGAAAATGTCGTGCTGGTCGAAAACGTCTTCGCCGACATTCTCTCCACCCCCGAACTCAAGGCCGATCAGATTCACCCCAATGCGCAAGGCTACGGCGTGCTGGCGGAGGGCATTGCCAAGACCTTGCGCACGTCAGGCTTGCTGCGGTAGGCGCGTCGCTCAGTCATCATCGCGCTCCTTACCCTGCCCACCTTCACGCCCCCCTGTGCGTTCGGGCAGTCGGATATCGTCTTCATTGGCATTGCGGTGACATTCGACGCAATTTTTGAAGTCACTGATGCCTTCCTCGATATGTTCGCGCCGGATCTTCTCGGGTGAGTGCTCATGACAGCCGTAGCAGGTGTAACGGCTATAGTCGTTGCGCACATGGCAAGTCGCGCATTTCACATTGTGATCACGATCCAGAGCGAAATACTTGTCATGATCGAAGCTCGCGGGCACCCACTTCTGCTGGCTATGACACTGGCTGCAATTGCCGGTGATCTGCTGATGTAGGGAGTCCTTCGGTGACGTGTGGCAGGACTGGCATTGCTTGCGCGCATCTGCCTGAAGCAGCGCATGATTGAACTGGCCTGAAGTACGAAAGCGTTTCACGCCCGCATGGTCGCTATGGCACGCGAGGCAATCCTGCTGCAGCAGCTTCTGATGGAACGGGGTGCTGGTCAGGGGTTTCTGGATCGGTTGCCCGAGGCTGGTCAGCTTGCCGATCGCTTCCGTCTTGTGACAGGTCGTGCAGCGATCAGCGGCGCTACCGACAAAGGGGGCATGACAGGCAAAGCAGTCCGTTTCGAGCTTGCTGTGGCCGGGAATCAGTTTGCCGGGGCCGACCATCAAATGGGGATAAACAAAGGCCAGGATCGCCAGCACGATCAAGTTGGCCGCCAGGACGATCTTGAGGGTCTTGCTCATTTCCACCCCCAGAAAAGGAAGATGCTGATGATGTGGCCCAGAGCCAGCACGGCAAAGACAATGAAGATCGGGATATGCACCTTGCGCCACTTGGTCATGGCATCAAAGGTCACAGACTCCCAGAAAACGGCCTGTTCGACCTCGGCCTTGGACAAGCCGCGCAGCTGGTAATGCTCGCGCTGGGCCTGAACATGCTCGCGCGAGCGCCCAAGCAGCATCTTGCCGACCATGCCACTGATGACGTTGATGCCCATGGCAATCGTGGCCAGCCAGGGCAAGATGGCATTGAAATGGATGCCAGCATGAATCAGCACCATCAAGGAACCGAGCCAGGTCCCGATCTCGTGCATGCTGAGCCAGGATTTGACGTTACCGGCGGTAATGACTTTCCGCTTGCGCAAGGAGTACACCAGTGAACCGATGATCAGCAAGGTGCCCGGGATACCGAGATAGCGTCCTACCCAGACCAGATCGAGCCGATGCAGCAGGTAGTCACCGATGACGGTTGCCACACCGAGCAGTGTCACTAGCAGCGTGAATGGCAGGATATGGTTACGCCAGAGCGATGCCGTTAGAGGAGTTGTCATATCAGGCCTCCACTGTCACGTTGGTTGTGGGGGTGCAGACGCACATCAGGCAAGTGCCGGGTTCGGGATCGTAGTCCGGTGAGTGCAGGTAGGTCACTTCACCAGAGCGAATGGTGGTCTGGCAGGTGCCGCAACCGCCCGCCCGGCAGCCTGAGTCGATGGCGATGCCTTGGGATTCGGCAAACTCCAGCAGGTTGGCCGACGTCGATGACCAATGGGCTTGTTTACCGGATTTGGCGAAGGTCACCGTAATGTCGCCAACGGTCTCCGAAACGGTACTCGCGGCATTAGTCGTCTCAGGCTGGCGGCGCTTGACCGAGGCAGGACCGAAGGCTTCAAAGTGGATCTGCGAATCCGGCACACCCCAATCCTCCAGCGCCGGCACGAGGGTTTCCAGCATCGGCGTTGGTCCACAGAGGTAATAGTGATAAGGCTTCAGCGGCAACTCCATGCGCAACAGATCCACGCCAACACGTCGATGGTGGTGAAAGTCCTTGCCCGGTTGATCTTCGGGATGGGGGTCGCTGAAACACAAGCGCAGATGTACGTTGCGATTGGCCGCCGCGATGGCGCTCAGATGTGCGACAAAAGCGGTTTCCTTACTGTTGCGCACGCCATAGAAGAACCAAACTTCGCGCTCCGGTTGATGCGTCTGACACCAGTTGAGCATACTGAGCATCGGCGTAATGCCTATGCCCCCAGCGATCAGGACAATCGGGCTACTGCCCGGATCAAGATAAAAATGGCCCGAGGGGGCGCGCACCTGCAACGTCGTACCGACTGGAACATGGTCATGAAAAAAGTTCGAAGAGCGCCCCGGGGGATGGGTGCTCCCCGGCGGCGAGGGTACTCGCTTGATCGAGATACGGAAATGCTCGGGCTGGGGCATATCCGAGAGGGAATAGCAACGCGTGATCTGTTCGATGCCACTGCCGTCGGCCTTCGGCACATCCAGGCGAAACGTTAGGAACTGGCCAGGTTTGAACGTTGGCAAGGGCTGAGGATCTTCAGGCGCCAGGTAGAAAGAGCAAATCTGGGAAGCGGCGTCTTCGCTAACGCGCCTGACAAGCTTGAAAGACCGCCATCCTGACCAGCCGGTGACTTCATCTTTGGGTGGAGTCACCGCTGCAAGCGACTCCGAACTCTCAGGCAGCCCTAGCTTGAGCCGACTGTAGGACTGCCAGTGCTGCCAGAAACTGATACCCAGGAACAGCACCACCTGCAAGGCGATCCCGAGAAATATCCAAAGCAGGAGGCTAAGCGAGGTCATGATGGCGATAAGGGATCAGTCGAAAAGCTCTTGCCAGAATGATTTCTTGGCGTGATACGGGCGACCATGATCGCCGTATTTATTCTCTTTATAGCGCGGAGAATGTTCGGGTGCTCGGTCCACGCCAACGACGGGGGCACTCCGCTCGATGATCTTGTCGAGTTCGCCGCGGTCAAGCCAAACGCCTCGACACTGAGGACAATAATCAATTTCGATCCCGGAACGCTCCGACATCACAAGATCAGTCGCGGCACATACTGGACATTTCATGATTCAAAACCCTCGGAAAATTGCGCTGTGTAGCGCATGATCAGCTATCGACCTTAAGATAGGCTTATGACACGCAGGTTTCGGTTCCAGCCGATTTGGGCTGAAAACCAATATGCGCATCAATCTATGCCAGCAGTGGCGGAGTACCCATCTGCTTTCTCGACCACCACCTGAGCTACTGGCAGCTTTAGCAAGCCCCAGGCCTTAATGCCTAAAATGCGACAAATACGCAAAATTTTTACCCTCTAAGTTGCCTGGTAATCACTTGCCAGCTCAATACCGACCGCTTATGGACTTAGCCACAAAATCCCCTGCGCTGAGCATAAACTGGGGTCAGATAATCTGACATGACATCAGACCTGCGGCGTCAAGTTCTGCGCCTTCGCCGGCAGGTAAGGGAGCCCGTATGAACGACACCACTGAACACTACATTCTCGTTGTTGATGATGAACCCAATGTCATCAACGCAGTTCGCCGCGAATTGAATACCGCACCATTTGGCCGTTACCGCTATCACGTCGAAGGATTTACCGACCCGCTAGCGGCGCTGGAGCGTGCGCGCACGCAACAATTCGAGGCAGTCGTATCGGACTTCCGCATGCCCGGCATGGATGGACTGGCTTTCCTGAAAGAGCTGGCACGTGTTCAACCGGACTGCGTGCGCTTGGTGTTGTCTGGCCAGACCGATCTGGATTCGCTGATCCGCATGATCAACGAAACCCATATCTACCGTTTCATTCCCAAGCCTTGGAGTACCTACTTTCTCAAAAGCTCGCTGGCGCAAGCCATCGAACTGCGCGCGGCCAACATCCGCAATCGCGACATGGCGCGGACGCTGCGTGAGCACGGCGTCGACCTGCCACTTGATGCCATCAATACGGTCGATCAAGTGCTTGTCGTGGATGATGACCTCGCCTCCGCCAATGCCGTGGCGCGTGATTTGATGCATCACAACCGGCTGGACGATGTTTTCGCTGCAATGCGCAGCGAGGTCACGCAAACCCATACTCCCGAACTCAACAGTTCGCGCATCAGCGTGCAGGTCACCGACTCCCCGACCCATGCCCTGCATATGGCCGACGAAGTCGATTTTTCCTGTGTGATTGCCGACTACCAGATGCCCATCATGGATGGCGCCAAACTGTTGTCAGCCTTCTCCGAGAAACAACCCGATGCGGCGCTGATCATGCTCTCGGGTGTGGCCAACATGGACAACATCATTTATGCCCTGGATATGGCGCATATTCATAACTTCATTACCAAGCCTTGGGAAAGTTTTGTCTTGCGTGCTGCGGTTGCCCAAGCGCTGATCCATCGCCGATTGACCATGGAAAACCGCGTCCTGGCGACGATGTGCCGCGAGCGCGATCTCGACATTACCGGCGACTGACAAGTAAGCACGAAGCGATGCCAGCGGCATATGCGCCAACAAGCAACGACGCATAACCTCAACCGCTCTCCACACCATATTCTCTGGCGAACGTACAAATCATGAAAAAGCGCCTGCTTCTCGTTGATGACGAGCCATCGATATTGCATGCTCTACAGCGGGAGTTGCAGCGCCACCCCTACGAGGTGTTAACTGCCGAGAGTGGTGACGAAGCGCTCGCATTGCTTGCGAGCAATGCGGTGCAGGTCATTCTTTCTGACCACCAGATGCCCGGCATGAGTGGCGTTGAGCTGCTTGCGGAAGTAGCCGAGCGCTACCCACAAACAATACGCATGTTGCTCAGCGGCCATAGTGACTTTGACGCCCTGATTGACGCCGTGAACACCGGCGGACTGTTCAAGTTTCTGCGCAAACCCTGGGATACCGGGCAGATCGCACAAGTCGTCGGCATGGCGTTTGCCCAGTTTGACCTGGTCCAATCGGCGGCGGTATTCGCGCGCATTTTTGCCGACACCGACGAAGGTATTGTCATCGTGCAGAACAATGGCGTAATCGTTGCCGCCAATCCGGCATTCTGTGCCATGACCGGCTATGCCAACGACCAGCTTGACGGCCAAACCCTCGCTTCATTGGGCGCAGCCGATACGCCAGCGTTGACAGCCACCGCGCACTGGGCTGACGCCATCTCCGTGGCGCTCGCTCAGCAAGCCGACGAAGACCAGTGCAGCACCACTAGCTGGCATGAGGAACTCTGGCTGCAGCGCAAAGATGGTAGCTGCTTTCCGATTGCGGCCAGCCTGTCGGCGCTGCATGATCCGAAAGGTCGCATCACGCAGCATGTGCTGCTCTGTAATGACATTACCGAACGCAAACAGCGCGAGGTAGCGCTGCTGGAAAGTGAAAAGCGCTTTCGTGACTTCATGGAGTTCGCTCCGATCGGCATGGCCATCATTGGGCTTGATGGCGAGCTACTGAAAGTCAATCAGTCCTTGTGCTCGATACTTGGCTATGAACGCGAGGAGTTGGAGCATCAGCGCTTTGAAACATTGGCGCACCCTGACGACTTGGCGGCGGATCTGGCAAGCCGGCGTCAGCTACTCACAGGTGACCTGACCAGCTGGCACGCAGAACGGCGCTACCAGCGCAAACATGGGGAGCTGGTTTGGGTACAGGTCACCGCCGCCGTGCTACGCGATACGCAAGGCCAAGCACAATGCTTCGACGTGCAAATCGAAGATATCAGCGAACGACGCGCACAGCAGGAGCAGATTCGTCAGCTCGCCTATTACGATGTGCTCACCGGACTGCCCAATCGACGCCTGCTGATCGACCGCCTTGAGCAAACGCTCTCGCAGTCTCGGCGCAGCGGACGCTTGGCGGCCGTTATCTTTGTTGACCTTGATCACTTCAAGGAGGTGAACGACATTCACGGACACGATGCCGGCGACGACCTGCTACGCCTTGCCGCTGAACGTCTGCAAGCCTGCGTGCGCCATGTCGACACCGTTTCACGACAGGGCGGCGACGAGTTCGTACTGATTCTGAGCGAAGTCAACGATGTGCAAGGTGCCATTCG
Organism: uncultured Propionivibrio sp.; assembly: GCA_964521935.1. Taxonomy (GTDB): domain Bacteria; phylum Pseudomonadota; class Gammaproteobacteria; order Burkholderiales; family Rhodocyclaceae; genus JADJEF01. The sequence continues at coordinate 2,741 of CAZFSH010000097.1, read as the reverse complement.
CGTTGCCGAAAAAATCGTCGCCAGCATTGGCCAGCCCTATGAGCTGCACCTGCGCCAACTTCGGCTCAACACCATCACGGCCAGTGTCGGCATCGCCCTCTATCCGCTTGATGGCAGCGATGCAGAAACCCTGATGAAACATGCCGACAATGCCATGTATCAGGCCAAGGAATCGGGACGTAATGGCTACCGGTGTTATGTGCCGGAACACGCCACCGAACCCAGCGCATGACTACCTCGCCCCACCTGGAAACGCTCAATGCCTTGCTGGCGTCAACCCAGGTCAGCGTTTATGCCCTTGATCTGCAAGGGCGCTACCTGTTTGCCAACCGCGCCTTTGCCGAAGTCACCGGCCAAGCCAGCCAGGACAGCCTGATCGGTCAGCCACGCGAAGCCTTCCTGCCGCCGGAGCGAGTACGCCAACAGCGCGAATTTGACCAGCGTATCGTCGCCACAGGTGAGCCACTAACCATTGAAGAAAGCGCCGTCGTCGCAGGCAAAGGCTTACGCCAATACCTGGTGCAGAAGTTTCCATTGCGGGATGCGGACGGCTCGATTTATGCCATCGCCAGCATCGCCACCGATATCACCGAGCATCAACACCTGGACCGCGAGCTGCGTCTCGCCGCCATGGTTTTTTCTGCCAGCACCGAAGCCATCCTGATCACCGATAGCGAACGACGCATCTTGCAGGTGAACCCCCGCTTTACCGACATCACCGGCTACACCGCCGAAGAAGTCGTCGGGCGTACTCCGGCTGTTCTGAGTTCGGGCATGCAGGATGAGGCTTACTACCGCAGCATGTGGCAGACGATCGCGAGTCAAGGCTCCTGGTCAGGCGAAATCACCAATCGACGCAAAGATGGCTCGCTCTACCCGGAGTGGCTTTCCATCACAGCCGTGCATGATGCACAGGGTGATGTCGTGAATTACATCGGGCTTTTTTCTGATCTGACGCAACGCAAAATGGCCGAAGCGCGTATGCAGCAGTTAATCAATTACGACTCGCTGACCAGCCTGCCCAATCGCACACTGTTTCTGGATCGCCTCGAACAGGCGCTGCGTAACGCCCAGCGCTCCGAGGAAGGCGTGGCGGTGTTCTGGATCGATCTACTGCGTTTTCGGGTCATCAATGATAGCTACGGCCACTCGATGGGCGACATCGTCCTTGCCGAGATTGGCCACCGCATCAGCCAGATTGTGCGGGTCGCCGATACCGTCGCCCGTCTGGCCGCCGACGAATATGGCGTGCTCATGGTCGGCTACGAGCATGAGAACGACATTGTTCAGATGGCGCAACGCCTGCTGGAGGCGATCGGGCAACCGCTCACGCTGGCAGGCAGCATTTGCAACGTCGCCGCCAACATCGGTATCGGCATTTATCGCAAAGATGGTGAAGATGCCGAAGCCTTGCTCAAGGCGGCCGATGTGGCACTGATGCGCGCCAAGCAAGCCGGGCGCAATACGTTCAATTTTTTTGCGCCGGGGATGAATATCGAAGCCGAACGGCGCCTGCGCCTCGAAGCCGATCTGCGCGAAGCGCTGGCCAACAACAATCTGGCCATGCACTACCAACCGCAAATCAATTTAGCGACCGGACGTATCAATGCCATCGAAGCGCTAATGCGCTGGCAGCACCCCGATCTGGGCAATATCGAACCGCTGGAATTCATTCCTATCGCCGAGGAAACCGGCTTGATCACCTCGATGGGGGCCTGGGCGATACGCTGTGCGTGTGCACAAAACAAGGCTTGGATCGATGCCGGCGTTTTGCCGGTACCGATTGCCGTCAATCTCTCCGCCAAGCAGTTCCAGCAAGTGGACATCACCGAAATTATCGCCAACGCCCTGAAAGACACGGGACTTCCCGCACATTTACTCGAACTCGAGTTCACCGAATCGGCGTTTAGCGCGGATATTCAGGGCGCCATGGCGATCGTCAAACGTATTCGCGAGTTGGGCGTTTCGCTGGTGCTCGACGATTTTGGTAACGGCTATGCCTCGCTCACGGCGCTGTCCGACTTCCCCTTCAACAAGATCAAGATTGATCGCACCTTTGTCCGCGACATCACGACCAACCCGGTCAATGCCGCCATCGCTACCGCGAGTATTGCCATGGCGCGCAGCCTCAACCTGATCATCCTGGCCGAAGGCGTGGAGAGCGAAGCGCAGATGAACTTTTTGCGCGCACGCCAGTGCGAAGCCATGCAAGGCCACCTGTTCAGTAAGCCCTTACCTGCGGACGAGCTCACTGAACTACTGCTGGCGCAGCGGCAGATGAAAGTCAGCCCCTGTGACACGGCGCCCCAACAAACCATTTTGCTGGTCGATGATGAGGCCAATATTCTCAATGCGCTCAAGCGCGTATTGCGCCGAGAGGGATACCAGATTCTGACCGCGGAAAGCCCGGACATTGCCTTTGACTTACTTGCCCGGCACGATGTGCAAGTCATCATTTCTGATCAACGCATGCCCGGCATGAGTGGCACCGAGTTTCTCGAACGCGCCAAACTGCTCTATCCGCAAACGGTGCGCATCATTCTCTCGGGCTACACCGATCTCGCCAGCATCACCGATGCGATCAATCGCGGGGCGATCTATCACTTTCTGACCAAGCCCTGGGAAGACGAAAAACTGCGTACCGAAGTGCGTGAAGCGTTTCGTGTTGCGCAGGGTTTTGCCAGGGCTTGAGCGCACTTGCTTACACTTGCTTGCGCCGACGTACCCTCAAACCTAAGCGC
>CAZFSH010000096.1:0-9438 GCA_964521935.1 uncultured Propionivibrio sp. | reverse complement strand
GCAATTTCAGCGACCCAGGCTTTCAGGCGGCTGTGCTTGATGTGGGCGGGGGCGGGATGTGTAGCGGTCATAGGCTGATCCTTATGGCAGTTTCAAGATAAAAAGTGAAATCAGTGGCGCCATGGCACGCGATTGCGCAGCGCGGCGGCTTCGAGCAGTTGGCTCAGGAAGAAATAATCGACGCGCGATGTTTTGCACAAGCGCCGCGCACGTTTGCGCAGTGCTAGCCAGTCCGGGGCATGCTGGGCTTCTTTGAAGGCGTACATCACGTAGTTGCCATCGCGCCCGACGGGGATCACCAGCACCTGATCGTTGAACAGGTCTTCGGCTTCTTCAACCAGTGCCTGGTAATTGTCGGTATTGCCCGCGAGATTCATGACCAGTACACCGCTGGTTTCGAGGCGCTGGTATGCCAGTTCGAGAAACTCACGGCTGGCGATGGAACTGGCGGCACCCTTGCCGTCATACGCATCGACGAGCAGCACATCGATTGCGCTATCGGTGCTGTCGAGATGCCGCAGGCCATCATCGAGCAGCACGCGGAAGCGTTCGCTGTCGGGCGGCACCATGAAGTGCTCGCGCAGCGCCGTGACGTAACGGTCGATTTCAACCACGGTGATGTCGGCCTCGGGCAAGTGCTGATGACAGTATTTGGCCAGCGAGCCGCCGCCCAGACCGATGAGGGTGATCTGCGCAGGCGCTGCTTGAAACAGGCGGAAGCCCATCATCTTTTGCGTATAGCGCAGGCGCAGGCCATTCGGATCATCCAGCCACATGCTGCTTTGCACATAGGCGAGACCAAAGTGCAGGGAGAGCGTCTTGCCATCATCGACGATGAAGGGTTTGCCGTAGCTGCCATCGACCAGCTGCTGGCGCAAATCGATCAGTGAGGCGTTAACGGGCTCCATCAGGCAGAGCTTGCCTGTGCCCACGCTGAAGGGATTGGTGAGTTCGAGCAAGCACAGGGGTTCCGTTGTTTCAACCGGAGTACCGCCACCTGCCGGAAACCGAACGTGTTTCATGGCATGATAATAACACGCACATACAGAACACATTAAATGCGGTAATAATGTGAAGCTGTGAATAAGCTGAATACCTTAGGACACGTCGCATGGAAAACCGCACTGCCCGTCTCACCGTCCTGATTGACCCCGAAAAGAAGAAGTTGTTCGACGACATCTGTGCCGCTAAAGACCTGACGCCCTCGCAAGTTGTCCGCCAGTTGATTCGCCAATACATCGTCGACAATGCCGGTAACCGTGAGCTGCCGGAGTGGTTGCGCTCAAACGTGGTCAATCCGACCAGCCTTGATTAGCGTCCCCTGCGGCTGTCTGGTCATGCCGATCCATTACCTGTACGACCAACTGTACCCCCTGACAGCACAACCGCGAACACCTGAAGCCAACCTGCACCTGGGCGTGCTGTTAGCGTTGGTTGCTGGAGCGCTCAACGCGGGCGGTTTTTTGGCGGTTGACCAATACACCTCGCACATGACGGGCATGATCTCGACTATTGCCGACCAGCTGGTGCTGGGTAATTTCACTCTGATGACCGTCGCTATCGCCTCATGGCTGGCCTTTGTAAGCGGTGCCGCATGCACCGCCATTCTTGTCAATCACGGCCACCGCCGTGGCTACCGCACAGTTTTTGCGCGCCCTCTGCTGCTTGAAGCGGCGCTCATTCTGGTGTTTGGCAGCATCGGCGGCTCGCTGGAAAAACGCGAGCTGGCCGACGTTTCGCTGGCAGTGATTTTGTTGTGCTTCACGATGGGCTTGCAAAACGCCCTGATTACCAAAATCTCCCGCGCGGAAATTCGTACGACGCATGTGACCGGCCTGACCACTGACCTCGGGATTGAACTGGGCAAGTTGCTGTACTGGAATCGCCGGCAGCTCATGACTGCCAATGGGACTGCGCATCCGGCAGTGAGGGCCAATCGCGAAAAGCTGCGCATTCACGCTGTGTTGATCGGTGCGTTTCTCGGTGGTGGGCTATTGGGTGCGCTGGGTTTCAAGTTCCTCGGATTTATCTCGGCCGTGCCGCTGGCGATCGTTCTCGCGCTGGTTGCCTTGGCGAATCACCCCGTTTCTGCGCGCTTGCGTCGTTAACGTCGGAAATAAAGCCCGAAATTCGGGGAAAATGTCCGGCCCCGCTTCGGCCTTACGTCGCGTCATCCCGCCTAAATCCATGTCTGCCTTGCCTACCCTGCTCGAACTCCTCTCTACGCGCGTTGCCGCGGCATTAAGCGCTGCCGGTTGTCCGGATGCGCCACCGGTTGTCCAGCCCTCCGGTCGCCCCGAATTCGGCGACTATCAGGCGAACGGCATCATGGGCGCGGCCAAGGCGCGCAAGATGAATCCGCGCCAGCTGGCCGCCGAGGTCATCGCTCATCTTGATCTCGCCGGCATTGCTGACAAAGTGGAGATCGCCGGCCCGGGATTTATCAACATTACGCTGGCGCCCACTTACCTGGCCGAGCGGGCGATGGCGGCCCTGCGTTCGCCCAGCCTCGCCGTTCCCCTGCCGCCACAGCAGACTGTGGTGATTGATTACTCGGCGCCGAATCTGGCCAAGGAAATGCACGTTGGTCACCTGCGTTCAACCATCATTGGTGACGCACTGGCGCGCGTGTTGCGCTTCCTCGGGCATACCGTGATTGCGCAGAATCATGTGGGTGACTGGGGTACGCAGTTCGGCATGCTCACGGCCTTTCTGGTGGAGTCCGAGCAGTCGGGTGGCGAGCTTGCCCTGGATGATCTCGAAGGCTTTTACCGGCGCGCCAAGCAGCGCTTCGATGAGGATGAAGCCTTTGCCCAGCGCGCACGCGACACCGTGGTCAAGCTGCAAGGTGGTGACGCCGAGATCAACGCACTGTGGAAACGCTTCCTCGATATTTCCATGCAGCACTGCGAGGCCGTTTACGAAAAACTGGGCGTGCTGCTCACGCGCGCCGACCTGATGGGCGAGTCGGCCTACAACGACTTCCTGCCGGGCATTGTTGCTGACTTGCAGGCCAAGGGTCTGGCCGTTTCCAGCGAGGGCGCACAAGTTGTTTTTCTTGATGAATTCAAGGGCAAGGATGGCGAGGCCGCCGCTTACATCGTGCAAAAGCAGGATGGCGGCTATCTCTATGCCACCACCGACCTCGCCGCCGTGCGTTACCGTGCCGAAACCTTGCATGCCCAGCGAGCGCTCTATGTGGTCGATGCCCGGCAGAGTCTGCACTTTCAGCAGATGTTCACGCTCGCGCGCAAGGCCGGTTACGCGCCGGCTGGGATGCAGCTGGAGCATGTCGGCTTTGGCGTCATGCTGGGCGATGACGGCAAGCCATTCAAGACGCGCACAGGTGGTACCGTCAAGCTCGTCGAGCTGTTGGACGAAGCGCAGGAACGTGCCTTTACACTGGTCAGTGACAAGAACCCTGACCTTGCTGAAGCCGAGCGCAAGCACATCGCCAAGACAGTGGGCATTGGTGCGGTCAAGTATGCCGATTTGTCGAAAAATCGCATGAGCGACTACGTCTTCAACTGGGACACCATGCTCTCTTTTGAAGGCAATACGGCACCCTATTTGCAATACGCCTATACGCGTATCGCTGGCGTTTTCCGCAAGTCTGGCGAGACCGCCGATGCCAACGCGCCTGTGCTGCTCGAAGCGGCTGCAGAACGGCTGCTGGCACTGGAACTGGCGCGCTTTGCTGACGCGGTGCACATCGTGGCACGCGAGACGCAGCCACACTTTTTGTGCGCGTATCTTTATGGTCTGGCTGGCCAGTTCATGCGTTTTTACGAAGCGTGCCCGGTACTCAAAAGCGAGGGTGACTTGCGCGCCTCACGCCTGCAACTTTGCCGGCTAACCGCTGAGACCTTGCGCACAGGCCTCGACCTTTTGGGGATCGACGTACTCGAAGCGATGTAAGAAGCTAGCGGCCAAGGCGGCACTACAATCACCCTCATGTACTGCCGCCTGCTCATCGTTGACGACGATATCGACATCATTCACGCATTGCGGCGCGAATTGATGGCACCACCCCATGTCGGCACTGACGGCTTGGAGATTGAAAGCTTCACCACACCGGCCGAAGCGCTTGTGCGGGTGGCGCAAGCCGATAGTGCGTTCGACGTGGTGATTGCCGACTATCACATGCCCGGCATGGACGGCATCACCCTGCTCCACTACGTGGCACGTCAGCAACCGAACGCGGTGCGCATTTTGCTGACTGGACTGATCGACTTCGATGGTGCCTTGGGCGCGATCAACGATGCGCGGGTTGATCATTTGCTGGCCAAGCCCTGGCATGAATATGACCTCAAGGGGCGGATTGCTCTGGCCTTGCATCAACGGCAAATGGTGGCGAGCCGCACCGCAGAGGGCGTCGCATCACTACCACCGGCAGCGCTAACGCAGCCTTATCGCTTACTGATCGTCGATGATGAAGTGTCGGTCATTGCGGCACTCACGCGTGAAATTTCCCAGCAAGGGCGATTCACCGAGCGTCAGCACAAACTGTTTACGATTGCGACAGCCGACTCCGCGACAACGGCGCTTACCGTGGCAGAGCATTTCCAGCCTGATCTGGTTATCGCGGATTACGCCATGCCGGGCATGGATGGCATTCAGCTGCTGCATCAAATTCAGGCGCGCTGGCCGGGCTGTGTGCGCATCCTGATGTCCGGGCGAGCCGACGTTGAGGTGCTGATGGACGCCATCAATATCGCCGGCGTTTATCACTTCATTGCCAAGCCGTGGGAGCGCAGCGCGCTACACTCGCTGCTGGCCGAGGCATTGCGCTATCGCTCACTCTGCTTCGGGCCATTTTTCGGACTATCGATGCCGTCCCACAGCGACTGACTTTTCGATCATGAGCGCACCGACCATTCCTGACGAGCTATTCCGCCTGATGGCTGAGCAGAACAGTATCGGCATTGTCCTGACCGATCGGGACGGGCGCATTCTCTACGTTAACCCCCGGCAGCTGGCGGCTTCGGGTTATCGGCTCGACGAGCTGGTGGGCCAGAACCCGCGCGTATTTGCCTTTGGCGACACGCCTCAGGAAGTGTACGAGACGATGTGGGCGACCATCGTCGCGGGGCAGATCTGGCATGGCGAATTAAAAAATCGGCGCAAGAATGGCGAGCCGTGTTGCGAATTGGTGCGTATTTCCCCCGTTCGCAATGACGCGGGTGAGATCACGCATTTTTTCGCCATCAAGGAAGAAAACCTCTGGGCCAACACCGCAGAATTGCTCGGCGGTACGCGCGCGACGCTTGATCCGCTCACTGGCCTGCCCAATCGGGCTGCGTTGATTGAGCGAATGACCCGCGCCATCCGCGATGCCCAGCAGGCTTTGGCCGATCAAAACCAGGGGAGCGAGGGTGGCCGAGGCTTTTCGGTGATGTGTCTCGACCTCGATCGTTTTCGCTTGCTCAACGATAGCCTTGGCCACGGCATTGCCGATGACTTACTCAAGCGCATTGCCGCACGCCTCAACGAGGTGGTCCGTGAGTCGGATAGCGTGGCGCGCACCAGCGCCAATGAGTTTTGTCTGTTGGTCGCCAGCGATGTGGATGCAGAACGCCTGGAAGAATTGGCGCGTCGGGTATTGTCCGCCGTGGCCGCTCCGGTGACTGTGCTGGGGCGCACGGTGTCGGTATCCGCGAGCCTCGGGATTGCCCGTTTTCCACTCGATGCGCGGGACGCCGAAGCCTTGCTGCATCATGCGTTCGAGGCCATGAGCGAGGCCAAGCGTGGCGGTGGTGATGACTTGCGCTTTTATGTTCCGGTCGAGCCGCAGCAGGGGGTTGTCCCTACTGATATTGCCGCGGGCTTGCGCGATGTGGTGCAACGTAATGAATTGCGCCTGCACTATCAGCCCAAGGTGAATTTGCATTCGGGCAAGATTGTCGGCTTTGAAGCCTTGGTGCGCTGGCAGCATCCGCAATTGGGCCTGATTGCCCCCGGACGCTTTATCACGGTGGCGGAAGAAACCGGTCTGATTGTGAATTTGAGCCAGTGGGTGATCCGCTCGGTGTTGGCGCAGCAGTGTTTGTGGCGCGATGCTGGCCTGCCGTTGCTGCCGGTGGCCGTGAATCTGTCCTTGCGCCATTTTCATGGCATGGCGCTACCGCGTTTTCTCGCTGAACAATTTGCCGAAACCGGCTTGTCACCGAGCAGTCTGGAACTGGAACTTGGCGAGAGCGCCATGATGCGCGCGCCAACGCAAGCGTTCATCATTGCCGACCGCATTCGTGACCTTGGCGTGCGCTTGACGCTGGACGATTTCGGTACCGGATTGTCCTCGCTCTCCTACCTATCGCGCTTGACCGTGGATGCGCTTAAGATCGACCAGAGCTTTGTTCGTGACATTACCAGCAATCCAGTCAGTGCCTCGATTGTCGCGGCGATTATTGCGATGGCACATAAGCTGGGCAAACGTTGTATCGCGGTTGGCGTGGAAACGGAAGGTCAGGCCTTGCAGTTGCGCCGTTATGACTGCGACGAAATGCAGGGCTTTTATTTCAGTAAGCCGGTGCCAGCCGATGAAGCCGCCGCCATCCTCGCCGCGGGTCACAATTTGGCGCTGGCGCAGGACAGCGTTGAGGCCAAAGCGGCCGCGCAGCAAACGCTGCTGTTAGTCGATGATGAGCCCAATATCCTAAGCGCGCTGCACCGTCTGCTGCGTCGTGAAGGGTATCGCATCCTGACCGCTGATTCGGGCCATAGCGCCCTCGAACTGCTGGCCAGAAATGCCGTACAAGTGATCGTTTCCGACCATCGTATGCCGGGCATGACGGGGGTAGAGTTGCTCAGCCGCGTGCGCGATCTGTACCCGGAAACACAGCGCATCATTCTTTCTGGCTACTCCGACATTGGCACCTTGACCGACGCCATCAATCGGGGGGCAGTATGGAAATTCATTTCCAAGCCGTGGGAAGATGATGCGTTGAAAAATGAGATTCGGCGCGCGTTTGCCCATGCGCAGTGAATCGTAATTAGCAACAACCCTGCACCGGTAGCGAGCGTAATCACGATGAGTATCGATCAAGGCAAACCTCCCGCGACCATTTTGGTTGTCGATGATTCACGTACCAACCTGCTCAACGTGTCGGCGATTCTGGCGGGGCACTATCGGGTACTGACTGCCTCATCCGGCCAGCAAGCGCTGGAGCTGGCCAAGCAAAGCCCGCATCCGGATCTGATTTTGCTGGATGTCGTGATGCCGAACATGGATGGCTACGAAGTGATCAGCCAGTTGCGTGCCGATGCCGCGACGCAGAACATTCCGGTTATTTTTGTCACGGGCAAAGACGCCAAGGAAGACGAGCAGAAAGGCTTGACCCTAGGCGCCGTGGATTACATGACCAAGCCGTTGCGGCCCGACATTCTGCTGGCCCGTCTGCATAATCATCTGGAGCTCAAAGCTTCCCGTGACGCGCTGCGCAGCCAGAACGCTATTTTGGAGTCGCGCATAGTCGAGCGTACCAAAACACTGCAGGCGATTCTCGATAGCGCCGATCAGCTGATTGTGATGATCTTGCCCGAGGGCGGCATCATGGCGGTTAATCGTGCTGGTGCGCGCCGTCTCGGGTCGACGCCCTCGAATCTGGTCGGGCGCAGCTTTTATGATTTCCTGCCCACTGACTTGGCGGATCAGATGCGTCGGCACGTGCAGGATGTTGTGGCTGATGGCTCGGCACGGGAACTGAACGACAAGCGTGACGGGCAAACCTTCCGCACGACGGTATTTCCGGTTGCGGGCAAACCCCCGCGCGTGGTTATTTACGCCGTTGATATCACCGATTACGTCGAATCCGAAGCCAGGCTGCGCGCTGAGCGCGAACAGCTCAGCGGTGCGCTGGCGCACCAGCGGCAGCTCAACACCAAGCTCGAAGAGGCACAAAATCAATTATTGCAGTCCGAGAAAATGGCGTCGCTCGGGCAGCTGGCAGCCGGTGTGGCGCATGAGCTGAACAACCCGATTGGCTTTGTCCATTCCAATCTGGGCACGCTGGAGAATTACCTCAAGGATATCTTCGACATCACGAAGGCGTTCGATGCCGTGATGGCCTCGGCCAGCGCCGTGAACGATTTTTCTGCGGTTGCCGCACTCAAGAAAGAGCGTGACTTCGATTTTATTCACGATGACATTTTCACCCTGATGACCGAGTCCAAAGATGGCCTGCAACGGATTCGCAAAATCGTGCAAAACCTCAAGGATTTTTCGCACGTGGGTGATACCAATTGGACCTGGGCAGATGTCCATGTCGGGCTGGAATCAACGCTGACGATTGTCTGGAATGAACTCAAATACAAGTGCCAGGTGATCAAGAATTTTGCCCCCGACCTGCCGCGAATTTACTGCCTGCCATCGCAGCTGAACCAGGTGTTCATGAACTTGCTGGTCAATGCCGCACAGGCAATTGAGACGCGTGGCGACATCACGATTAGCACGGCCCGTGAGGGCGAGGCGGCGATCAGCATCAGTATTCGTGATACCGGCCAGGGCATCGCAGAAGACAACATGAAAAAACTCTTCGAACCCTTCTTCACTACCAAGCCCGTCGGCAAGGGCACCGGACTGGGCTTATCAATTGCCTACGGCATCATCAACAAACACCACGGAACCATCCGCGTTGAAAGTCAGCTCGGGGTAGGCACGACGTTCCGGATTGTTTTGCCCATTGAACCCATTGAACCCACTACCCTTACTGAAGGCTCGCAAACCTCTGCCAAAGCAGCCTGATTTGGGTTCGATCAGCCGCGCTCAACAAATACGGGCAGGCGAATTTTGTAAATCACGGCCAGTGCACGCAGGCTTACGATGACCGCCATCGCCAGCCATGCTGCCGCGATATCGCTGACGCCAAACTGCGGTAGCGCGATGAGGCTGAGGGCACCCGCCCACGCCGCCGTGGCGTACAGCTCGCCGCTAACGAACAGCAGCGGTACCTGATTGCACAGCACGTCGCGGATCACGCCGCCGAGCACGCCGGTAATTACGCCCAGCAGGGTGGCCGCGAGCCAGGGCGCTTGAAACTGAATGGCCACTTGCGTACCCACGACGGTGAATAAAGCCAAACCTATGGTGTCCGGAATCAGAAACAGTTTTTCCGGCAAACGAACGCTGCGCGCGACAAAAAAGCACAGCGCTGAGGTCGCCATGGCCACGATCAGGTTGACCTGATCGCTAAGCCAGAAGGGAATGCGATCGACTAAAACATCGCGCACGGTGCCGCCACCCAGTGCGGTGGCCAGCCCGACCATGATGACGCCCACCAAGTCCATCTTTTTGCGTCCGGCATCGAGCGCTCCGGTCAAGGCGGAAAAGCCGACCGCGGCAACGCCCAACCAGTACAGCAGGGTTTCCATGGCGACTTAGATAGGCTCTTAACGACGAGGACTAGCGAAAAACCACGGTCTTGTTGCCATGCACCAGCA
>CAZFSH010000095.1:0-9508 GCA_964521935.1 uncultured Propionivibrio sp. | reverse complement strand
GATATTGTTTGGTCGGGGCGAGAGGATTCGAACCTCCGACCCCTGCGTCCCGAACGCAGTGCTCTACCAGGCTGAGCCACGCCCCGACAAACTTCGGATCAACTCATAGACGCCACGGGGATAACCCTGTTACTTGCTACGTTCGGGTCAGGCATGTCTATGTACTGCAAAGTCTGCTAATTCTAGCAGCCTTTCCTTGAATTTTGAATCCGGCAACACATCCAGCGATCGCTTTGCCGCCTGAGCCTCTGCGGCGCCATGGCGCATGGCGGCGTCCAATGCACCGCTGGCCTTGACTGCTTCAAGAACCACGGGAAAGCTCTCCCGGTCGGCGTTTTCGATTGCTTCACGCACCTGAGCCGCCCACGGCGCAACGCCTTGCTGCATCACGTGAATTAGCGGCAAGGTCGGCTTACCCTCGGCAAGATCATCACCCAAGTGCTTGCCTGTCTCCGCTTCGTGGCCTGAGTAATCAAGAACATCATCGACAATTTGAAAGGCGGTTCCCAAATGCATGCCGTAATCAGCCAAACCTTGCTCAATCTCAGGAGAACTCGCCGCTAAGATTGCCCCGAGACGCGCCGCCGCTTCAAACAACTTCGCCGTCTTGTAGCGAATCACTTTCAGATAGTCTTCCACACCTACATCCGCATTGCGGCAATTCATCAGCTGTAACACTTCGCCTTCGGCGATCACATTCGTGGCGTCGGCCAACACCTGCATGACGCGCATGTTGTTGACACCGACCATCATCTGAAAAGCGCGTGAGTAGAGAAAGTCACCAACCAGAACACTGGCTGCATTACCAAACACCGCGTTAGCGGTATCGCGCCCGCGTCGCAGCGCTGACTCATCCACCACATCATCGTGCAGTAGCGTAGCGGTATGAATGAACTCGACCACCGCGGCCAATTCATGATGCGCAGCACCCTCGTAAGCACAGGCACGGGCGGCCATCAGCACCAAAGCCGGGCGCATGCGTTTGCCGCCAGCGGAAATAATATATTCGGCCACTTGCCGGACCAGCACAACGTCCGAGTGCAGCGAAGTACGGATGACACTATCGACTGCCAGCATATCCTGATCGATCAGCGCGTAAAGTGGGGTTGCGGTCACAGCAGTCGGAGAAAAAAGAAAGGGATGTTAGGGGTGCGTGCCAACGGCGTCAATCCAAAGCCTCGCTAACAGTAGCGATCCAGCACTGACGGGGGAGGATTCGCCTATACTCCCGGCGCGACAAATTTTCGCAAAGTCATTGATTTCACTAGCTTACCCTGCCAAATACCATGAATTCGCCTATCCAAGATACTGCCGCCTCCGCCAAAAGCTGGTCGGGACGCTTTTCCGAACCCGTTTCTGATCTGGTGAAACGCTACACCGCGTCAGTCAATTTTGATCAGCGCATGTGGCGCCAAGACATTCGCGGCTCGCTGGCGCACGCTCGCATGCTGGCGAAGCAAGCAATCATTGCGGCAGAAGACCTTGCTGCGATTGAGCGAGGCATGGGGCAAATTACCCAAGAGATTGAAGCCGGTCAGTTCAACTGGAATCTTGATGACGAAGACGTACATCTAAATATTGAAAAGCGCCTTACCGCGCTGATCGGTGATGCCGGGAAACGTCTGCATACAGGTCGTTCACGCAATGACCAGGTAGCCACCGACATTCGCTTATGGCTACGTGATGCCATTGATGACATATACGGCTTGCTCGGCAATTTACAAAGCGCACTCATCGACATGGCGGAAACCCATTGTGCAACGCCGCTGCCCGGATTCACGCATTTACAAGTCGCGCAACCCGTCACCTTTGGGCATCATTTACTGGCGTATGTGGAAATGCTGCAACGTGATCGCGAGCGGTTTCTTGACTGCCGCAAGCGAGTTAATCGCCTGCCTTTGGGCGCGGCAGCACTCGCCGGTACCACCTTCCCGATTGACCGCCATGCCGTGGCACAGGAACTGGGTTTTGACAGCGTCTGCGAAAACTCCCTCGATGCGGTATCTGATCGCGATTTCGCTATCGAATTCTGTGCCGCCGCTGCGCTGGTAATGACCCACATCTCCCGCTTCTCCGAAGAACTGATTTTGTGGATGAGCCCGCGTGTTGGCTTTATTGACCTGGCTGACCGTTTTTGTACCGGCTCGTCGATCATGCCGCAGAAAAAAAATCCCGATGTCCCCGAACTGGCACGAGGCAAGACCGGGCGCGTAACCGGCCACCTGATGGGGCTACTCACGCTCATGAAAGGTCAGCCGCTCGCGTACAACAAAGATAACCAGGAAGACAAAGAGCCGCTATTTGACACCGCCGACACCTTGCGCGATACCTTGCGCATTTTTGCTGACATGGTGCCGGGTATTCGCGTCAAAGCCGAAGCCATGCGTGCCGCGCTGCGCCAGGGCTACGCCACGGCAACCGACCTGGCGGACTATCTCGTAAAAAAAGGTTTGCCCTTCCGCGATGCGCATGAAGCTGTGGCCTTGGCCACTCGCGCGTGCGAAACGCGTGGCTGCGATCTATCCGAACTCAGCCTGGATGAACTACGTCAATTCTCACCCTTGGTCAGCGATGATGTCTTTGCGGTGTTGACCGTCGAAGGCTCGCTTGCCGCACGTAATCACATTGGCGGTACTGCCCCAGAGCAGGTTCGTGCAGCCATCACGCGTGCCCGCGCCCGCTTGACCGCAGCCTAAACAGCACGGCACATGGCGATCCCCGAGCGCATCGGCAAATACGAAATTCGCCGCACGCTCGGTGAAGGCGCAACGTCTACGGTCTATCTGGCTTACGACGCATTCGCCGGACGCGAAGTCGCATTAAAAGCGATTTATCCCGAAGTTCTCCGGGACAAAGAACGTGGTCGGCTTTATCGCCACTTGTTGGTCAACGAAGCCTCGCTTGCCGGCAAACTTTCGCATCCACACATCGTACAAATTTTTGATGCGGTGCTTGATGATGCGCAGAGTTACATCGTCATGGAGTATGTGCCCGGCGGCACACTCGAACCCTACTGCTCGCCCAGCTCACTGCTACCGATTGACCGCCTGGTCGAGATCATTTTCAAATGCACTCGCGCCTTGGACTACGCACAACGCCTGGGTATTACCCATCGCGACATCAAGCCCGCAAACATCCTGCTGGCCAAAGCCGGCGGCATCAGTGAGCACAGTGGCGGAGACATCAAGATCTCTGACTTTGGCGCCGCCATGGTCAGCAACAGCGAGCAAACCCGCACACAAGTTTCCGGCGTTGGCTCCCCCGCCTACATGTCGCCACAACAAGTACGCGAGCAGGCGCTGGATCATCAGACCGACATTTACTCATTGGGTGTCGTCACCTATCAATTACTCACTGGTCGCCTGCCGTTTCAGGCCAGCAGTAATTACGCGATGGTTTATCAAATCTGCAATAGCGACGCGCCACCACCGTCCACTTTTCGCACCGACGTTCCACCGAGTCTCGATGCCATTGTGGCGCGAGCCATGCAAAAGGAATTGGCAGGGCGCTACCAGACGTGGGAAGAGTTCGCCCACGATTTGGCACAGGCCTTCCGCAATAAACAGTTGGCGGCAAAACAAAAGGAATTCCCGGACAGCGAGAAATTTGAAAGCCTGCGCAAACTCGAATTTTTCAGCGAGTTTTCCGATGTCGAAATTTGGGAAGTGGTGCGTTTCTCGCGCTGGGACGTCGCGGCACCCAACACCATCATCATGAAAGACGGCGAACCCGGTGACTCGTTTTCTTTCGTGCTTGAAGGGGAAGTCGAAGCCAGCAAACGTGGCGTCACCCTTGGGCGCCTAAGCGTTGGCGATTGCTTTGGCGAGATGGCGGTAATCCGCCGCGGAGGCCGCGTTCGGGGGGCAGATGTCGAGGCGTTAACGCTGGCAAAAATAGTGAGCATCTCCGGCGAAGCCCTGCGTAATGCCTCAGAAGCCTGCCGGATGCGCTTTTATCAGGAATTCCTCAACGTCATTGCACATCGACTAGACAGCGTAAACGCCCGCCTTGCAAGCGTGTAGACCGCGCAGGGATAAGGCTTAGAACGGCGGCAGATTACTTGGCCAGCAAGGGTTCCAGTTGTTTCTGCAACTCACCACTCTGATACATCTCGGTCATGATGTCGCTACCACCGACGAATTCGCCTTGAACATAGAGCTGAGGAATGGTCGGCCAATTAGCGTAATCCTTGATGCCTTGACGAATTTCCTGATCAGCGAGCACGTTAACCGCGACAAAATCTTTAATGCCACAGGCATTGAGAATTTGCACCGCGCGTGAGGAAAAGCCACACTGGGGAAATTGCGGTGTGCCTTTCATGAACAGGACGACCGAGTTACCGGTCACGGTTTGGTGAATTTTTTGCTGAGCGTCCATGGTGTATGCCTCGACGATGAATGGGTATAGTTGATTAAATCAGTCGGGTAATTCTAACGAGCGGGACGGTAGGCGGTCAAGTCGGATAACTCACGCGCGCTAAATCCGGCGGCACGCCGAGCCGACTCATTCATCGGCGTTTGCGGCCACGGCCCCGCATACTCGACGATCAAGGCACGAAAGCTCGCTTCCGGCTCCAAGCCGCGCTGCGAGCACAGGTAGCGAAACCACTGATCGCCCAAGCGTACATGATCTTCTTCATCATGCAGAATGATATCGAGCACGCGCACGGCGGCAGCATCACCAACTTCCGCGAGTTTGCGCTGAATCGGCGGCGTCGCATCCAGGCCACGAGCTTCAAGTAAACGCGGCACCATGGCCATGCGCGCCAACACGTCATGGGCGGTTTTTTCCGCCATCTCCCACAGTCCGTCGTGCACCGGAAAATCGCCGTAATCATGCCCCAGCGTCAACAAATGCTCACGCAGTAGCTGAAAGTGCCGTGCCTCGTCGCAGGCAACACGCAGCCAATCAGCGTAATAGGCGTCAGGCAAATCGGTAAAGCGCAATGCGTGATCCAGTGCCAGATCAATCGCCGAATATTCAATGTGGGCAATCGCATGCAACAAGGCGGCTCGCCCCGGCACGGTGGTCGGACGGCGGCGCGGTACCTGATCGGGTGCAACCCGCGCTGGGCGCTCAGGCAAGCCACGCACCAAGGGTGCGCGCTGACTCGGTAAAGGGTGCGCAAAAGTCAGCGGCTGTGGGACGGCGCGCAATGCCAACGTCAACGCATCCATACGCTCAAGCTTATCGGCCACCGACTCAGCCGCCATGGCTGACGCAGCCATGCAGTACAACGAAGTCACCATGAGATCTAATGCAGCGTGCGTGGCATCGCCAAAATAAATGGCTCGATGAGGGCGTCGAATTGTGTGCCGTCTTCGGCGGTCATTTGATAGCTGCCATACATGGTGCCAACTGGCGTCGGCAGTACGCAGCCGCTGGTGTAAGAAAATTCAGCACCCGGAGCAAGCAAGGGTTGATTCCCTACCACGCCCAGCCCACGCACCTCCTGAACGGCGGTGTTGGCGTCGGTGATCACCCAGTGCCGGGAAATCAGCTGCGCTGCCACCGTCCCAACATTACGAATAATCACCGTATAGGCAAAAACAAAGCGGTCATCCTCCGGGCTTGACTGATCGGCGAGATATTCACTGCTAACGGAGACGCTAATCGCGTAATTCAGGGCTTCGGCCATGCGCCATTGTCGCCTAAATCAGCGGATTTCGCTGAATCGATAACGCGTTCTTGACCAACGCAACGTATTCCTGCGAGACTGTTGCGAGCACAGTGACAGGCCATTTTTCAGCCCCATGACCAAGAAAGCGGCGTCCGCCGGCAGCCCCGGTTTCATCGAACGATTGCGCAACGGCGGCATTGAGCCGACCGATAGCGAAGAAACGCGCCTGAACAAGTCTTTATTGATGCTGGCGACAGGCCTGTCCTGCTTTACCGCCACCGTATGGATCGGTCTCTACTGGCTGATGGGGCCGCAGTTTTCCAGCACCCTGCCATTTGTCTTTCAGCTCTTGTTGGCGGGCAATATGGTGACCTATATCACGACACGCAATTTCGATTTTTTTCGCGTATCGCAGCTCGCCCTATTTTTATTTCTGCCATTCGTTGCGCAATGGGCCATTGGTAACTTTATTTCCTCGAGTGGCATCGTCCTCTGGGGCTTGCTCGCGCCCATCGGCGCCCTGCTCTGCTTTGGCATCAGCGAATCGCTAGGCTGGTTCATTGCATGGGTGTTGCTCACGGCCGTCTCGGGTGCGGCCGACTACTACCTTGCCGCGTTGGCAGTCAAGCCTGCCGCCGCCTCAACAGTGCCTATCACCACCAGCGTGGTGTTCTTTGCGCTCAACTTCATCGCCGTCGCGACCATCATCTATATGCTATTGCGCCATTCCATTCGTGAGAAACGCAAAGTGCAAGAACAAATGGAATTGGCGCATGCGGCGCTAACGCAAGAGCAGGATCGCTCCGAAAAACTATTGCTCAACATTTTGCCCGGCCCGATTGCAGAGCGCCTGAAGGCATCGGACCAAACCATTGCCGACGGCTTTGCCGATGTCACAGTAATGTTTGCCGACATCGTTAACTTTACGCAGGTAGCGGCCAACATGTCGCCATCGCAAGTATTCGCGATGCTTAATCGGATTTTCTCGGCCTTTGACGAACTCGCCGAACAGTTTGGGCTGGAAAAGATCAAAACCATTGGCGACGCCTACATGATTGCCGGGGGCATCAACCAAAATATCGATGACTACACGGCAGCCATTGTTGATATGGCGATTGCCATGCGCGATCTATTGTGCCGCGACTTCTCGATCAACGCCCAGCATCTGGAAATCCGCGTGGGAATCGGTACAGGCCCTGTTGTAGCCGGCGTGGTCGGCAAGAAAAAATTCATTTACGATCTCTGGGGAGACACCGTCAATATCGCCAGCCGCATTACCTCAGAGGGCGTGCCGGGGATGATCCAGTGCGACAGCCAAACCTATCGCCGCCTGCAGCACAGCTTTGACTTCCATGAGCCGCAAACCATCTATCTCAAAGGCAAGGGCAATATGACGGTGTATCGGATCATTGGTCGCCGCGGCGCCAACTCAGTCCTTGAGTGAATTCTTGAGTGAGCCCTTGGGCGATTACCCGCGCGGACGCAAGCTGAAGCAAACCTTACCCGGCTGATTGGCGCTGACTTCCAATACATAGCCAAACTGCTCCGCCTGTCGCGCCACTTGATATAAGCCAATGCCCAAGCCGGTGTCCGAGGCAACCGGGCGTTGCAGCAAATCGCGTTCGACGTTGCGCGCAATAGATGACCCGCTATCGCACACGCTGAAGGAAAACCCCTCAACGACACGCAGCAAATGAACCTGCGCCAGCAGATCCGGCTCACGCAAATGCTTTTCCGTTGCATTGGCCAACAAATTATCCGCCACTGAGGAAAACAATCGCCCCGGCAGCTTGTGTGTGAGGTCCAATTGATCGCAGCGAAAACTAATCCAGGTTTCGCCGCTGTAACGCTGACGCAAGCGCTCCCACCAATCACTCACCGCAATCTCTGACTTGTCGATATCGTGTTGCGGTACGCGCAACTTATCCAAGGTCGTGGCCAGCCGATTACTGATCGCGGGGAGCTGGCGCCGTATCAGCTCACGAAAGTCGCCACTGCCATCCCGCTCAGTCTGCTCTGCGGCGTACATCAAGGTTTGTAAGGACTGCAGCAAGTTTTTGACATCATGCGTCAAACGCGCGCCGGTCTCATGCACGGCACGCAGGTAAGACAGCTCGCGCAAACGATTGGCACGCTGCTTATCCGCATAAAACTCCGCGAGTAGTTGGGTCAGCAAATTGATATGCCAGATTACAGACGGCGGCAAGGGGTAATCGGTATGTACCTTTACCATCAGGCCCTGCTGGGCAAACTCGGTTGCAATCCCGGTTTCCACGCCAACGCGTCCATCGCTTTCTCCTGAGGCATCATCCGGCAACGCCCAGGAGATGCCACGTAACCAGTCCAAACGCTTTGCCAGATCAGTACAGGCGGCAGATAAAAAACGCTTCGGATCGCTTTCCACTTGCGTTAAATCAGCCAAGGTTTGCAACCATTGCTGAGCCGGCATGCCAATCGAGAGCAGATAGCGTGCAAAAAAGTTTTGCAGTCCGGAAAAACCAAAGTGCGGACTCCATACCCACCCCAGCACCAGCAACACTGCACCCAGCGTGAACAGGGTTTGCAGCAGTGCTTGGGCATACTCGAGATGGAACAACAACATCACCGACAAACTACCCAGCACCAGGGCTGCCAGCAAGAGAAACACAACCACACTATTAATCAAATCAATGACTTCAGTGCTGACATTACTAACGTCACTGCGTGGCAGAAAAAATATTAACACCAGCAGCACAGGTAAGCCGCTACGCCCCAACCATTGCAACGCGCCGGGCACTACAGCCGCAGACACGGCAAGCGGCACCGCCAGCAGTAGCAAGGTAATGACCAAAAAAGCCAGCGCCATCAAATAAGCTATGCGCGTACGCCCGGAACCTACGAGCAGCACCCGTCCCCCTACCACCCCGGCCAAGAGCATGATCCAGAGCATCAGCAACCACCCATCGAGCGCCCAGGTTGCCACTCCCACGACCAGCGCCACAGCCAGCAGCGCCAGACCAGACAGTTTTTGCTGCCCCTCGATAACTGGTTGCCACAAAATGAACAAACCTAAATGCAGCACAAACAAACCACGCAAGCTCCAGATACCGATAGGCTCGCGCAACATCGCATAAAGAATCGCCAGCATGGCCACAAAAATGGGCATCTGGAAACGTCCAAGGCGCTGCTGCAGCCATTGCACACTACTGTCGGTAGTCATCAAGGGAAAGAGCTTCACGTAAATGGCCGGCGCTTCCGGCGCAAAGAGAAAATTATGTGGGCAGATTGTAGGGCGCAATGCTGACCACAGTTCGACAGCAATCTGTCGAAATATGGACACACAGCGTCTACATCTCGACAATACCCACTTAAATCGAATGAAATACGCCCGCTTTCTGGCCATCTAGCCGCTTTAGACGCATGGCACGCTTACTGCTTATACCTAACCAGCAAAACTACCTTGGAGAACAACATGCGTTCCAAACAAACTGGTTTTACCCTGATCGAAATCGCTATCGTCCTCGTCATCATCGGCCTGCTGCTTGGTGGTGTTTTGAAAGGCAATGAACTCATCAATAGCGCAAAAATTAAAAATCTCGGCAATGACTTTAATGGTATCAGCGCAGCGATCTACGCTTATCAAGATCGCTACAAAGCCATCCCGGGAGACGACAAAGTAGCCGGTGGCACAACCGGTCGCTGGGGCACCAATACATCCAGTGGTGATGGCAACACAACGCTTAACGCTGGAACTACTGTACATCGTTTTGACTCAGCTACCGCCACTAATGAGACAAGACTATTTTGGCAACATCTGCGCTTGGCCGGATTAATTGGGGGCGACAGCACCAGCACTGCCCAGCCAATCAATGCTGTGGGGGGAATCACAGGCGTTCAGTCAGGCGCAGG